>NZ_CP090643.1:300000-391552 GCF_029633825.1 Burkholderia contaminans
TGTTCGTGTCCAGGTGGGGGCCCGCGGCGGATTGGCAGATGAAACTTGGCGCATCGAGCACGGCGAACGTGACGGCTTGCAGGTGACGCTGGTGCGTCGTCCGAACGGAGACCTCGTTGTCCCCGCCGCTAACTAAACAGGTGACGTGATGTCGAGAAAGCCGATCGCGCCGACAAGAGCGACCCTTCTTGATCTGGCCTGTCGGTCTGCGCTGTGGAGGATTAGCTGGACGCGTGACGGACGGTTGGAGGCGCCGGCAGTCAGTCACCTTGAGGCGCTTGCCACTGATATGGAGGAGTTGGGGCGCGCAGCGCGTGAAGCAGGCGTGGACGTACGGGACAATCCAATCTGGGAGTCGCTGGAATGTCAGGAGGCATACAGAGCAGCTTTCGACCGCAACAGGCGAATTTCCGTTATGCACCTCACACCGATGGCCATTTACGACGCGCTATGTCGCGGTAGCCAGCTGTGTTACTCAGATTGGGTCATAACGGTGGGCGGGTCACGAGAAGTGACTGGCGACTATGGTGAGTCGGCGTGGGAGGCGAGGGTCTGGCTACGAGTGCCAGGGGCAGAGGCTCTCGAAGAATACAGCGGCATCACGCGCAGCCTAGCGCGGACGCTCTTTAAGCGGATTGTCGGCCGGGATTTCGAGTTCGTCGATACACTCGGTATTGATAGCCCGCACCCCGCGGAAGGCTACTCACTCGTTGAAGTACTCGACCACTTGGAGTGGGAGGGAAGGCTTCCGCTCGTCGCTTCCGAGGAGCAGGGCCCCAGGTGGGAGGCGTTCGCCAAACTATCTGTCGAAGACCCTTCTGCGTGTCTTGCCCTGTTTGATCGGCACGGTAGGTACCGAGAGCTACAGAGTGGATTCTGGGCGTCGCTACGTTGCGAGCGATATGACGGTGCGACCGGCCAGTGGTATAGGAGGGTGGACTTAGTTGATAGGGAGCATTCTTGAAAGCGATCTCGATTTGGCAACCCCATGCGTCGCTGCTCCTCCTCGGAGCGAAGCCCTTCGAAACCCGTAGCTGGCCTGTGCCGAAAGCCTTGATCGGCCAGCGAGTCGCCATTCACGCTGCGAAGGCGGACGGTGACCTTTTTGAGATTGGTCAGTACGTCCTCGATCGGATGTCCGGCAGCCAGCTCGACGAACAAATGGAGGCCTATGTGAGCGCAATTCTGGGTGCCGGATTCCGGAACTGCAGAGAAATGCCGCGTGGTTGCATTTTGGGGTCCGTGATCCTGTCGGAGAGTCTGGCGGCAGAAAGCGCGGAGAACCACCACGGGTTTGGGGACTTCAGGCCGGGAAGGTTTGCGTGGCGAGTCGCTGATTCAATGGTCCTCGCGGATCCCATCCCTTTCCGCGGTATGCAAGGGTTCTTTGATGTGCCGGACGACCTGCTGAACGACGCAGCGTGAAAGATCGTTGGCTGCCACACATACAGCAATTCCGTGCATGCGTTGACGTGGTCAGCGCTCCTAGTGGTGGGAATTGCATCGCGTATACTTCGGCCTCTCTGCAGATCGTTACGTCCGCGTCGACGCATCGATAGCTGCAACAGCCCAACTGCATATTCACTTGATGCTTCCGCTCTCGTTTCCTGTCTCCCGGCGCCTGACTGTGGCGCGCGCGTGTGCCGTGACCGCGCTGTGTATGGTCCCGGTCTCAACCGCGCTAACCAATGTGTTCTGTGCACTCTTCGCGGTTGCTTTGATTGCATCCCCCGAGTTTTGGGGCAATCTCCGGTTGTCAGTGACCAACGGCGCGTCGCTCGCGGCGCTACTGCTGCTTGGTGCCCTTATGCTCAGTATTACCTACTCGATTGCGCCTCGCGAGCAGGCGTGGAGCTGGGTTGGCAAGTACGAAAAGCTGCTTCTCCTACCTTTTGCGGTCATCGCATTCCGCTCGTCAGGATGGGAGTCGATTGTCAGTCGCGCCTGGTTCGCAACGCTCTGCGTGATATTGCTGTTGTCAACGACAAACTACCTAGGGTTGACCGCGATTGGCCCAGCACATGCTTCTGCTCTACCGGTTTCCCGGGCGTGGGTGTTCAAGAATCACATCGCAGCAGGGATGTTCGGAGCGCTGTTGTTCTACCACGCGGCCGATCTCGCTTTGGCGGCGTCCACCCTGCGGTGGCGAGTGTCACTTGCGGCGATTGCAGGCCTTTCTCTGCTAAACGTATTCGTTATGTTGCAGGGGCGTACTGGCCAAATCATCGCGCTGTTGCTTGTGTTCGTTGTGGTTGTGCGCCTGGTGCTCGCGCAGTATCGTCGATCGCCTCTGAGGGCGGGACTGTTGGCTGGTTCGCTGTTGACGCTTGCAGCAGTACTTGTAGCGATCGCGTGCACGATGCATGGAGGACGACTCGTCGAGGTCGCGGCTGAGGTTCGAGAGTATCGGCAGTCTGACGCGGTGACGTCGTCCGGGCTGCGCCTTGAATGGTACAAGAAGAGCCTCGAACTCTTTCGCGCTCGGCCGCTGATTGGCTACGGTGCTGCGGGACTTGAATATGAGTTCTCGAGGCTTGGTCAAGGCAAGACAGCGGTTGAAGCAGCTTTGACAAAGAACCCGCACAATGAGTACCTGCTGATGGCTGTCCAACTGGGCGCGGTCGGAGTACTGCTCTTCCTGAACCTCATCGTTCAGATTGCTCGCGGTTGCCGAAAACTGGATCCGCGATCGCGCCACTTGTTGTTGGCGTGGCTAGCAATTTTCGCTATCGGCAGCCTTGCGAATTCGCTATTGCTTGATTTCGCTGAAGGGCACTTACTCGTATTGCTTGGTGGGATTCTCCTAGGTTGCGGCACTGCCGCAAGCAAGGTGACCGATTCAGACGATGACCGCGGTACTGCTGTAGTCCAGCCATCGCCATAGACTTTGCGGTCTGCTTGAAGTAACGAACGTCGACCAATTTCGCTACAGATCGATGGATCGGCTGCGGATTCAAATGACTGGCGTAAAGCTCACCAATTGCGTGCGCTCGTGCTCGCCGGGCACGCGCTCATTCGCGTTCGCTATATCAGCAAGCAGTGTATTGCCGGCGCCGCAGTGAAGATGAGGACGTGGTCGGGATCGGCCAACGCAATTTTCACGATCGCGGTCGATAGAATAGTGGCGGCCCGACATATGTCGCCAACCGCTATACACCCTTCATCAACCTGGAATTCGGATACACGATTTGTGAAGAAGCAACCGACAAGCCGCCGCACACCCTTACCGAGAACGAAGTCGATGCTACTACCGTTGTCGACGGAAAAGGTGCGTTCGCTCTCGCTGGAGAATCACCTCGCACTAGCAGCGATTCGGTCAGGACGGGGAAATTTGGATCAGGTTTGTTGCCTGCTGAGAGTCGTGTACCTTGCGTTTTACATGCGCAGCGGTTCGGCCGACAGCGCCGAGTTGGAGCCCTATCGGAATGCCGAATGCGCGCTTGATGCGTGTATAGGGCGGATGGAGAGCGGCGGGACTTGCATGCTGCTATCTGCGGAGCAGGAAGGCGTCGAACGCATTCTTGTCTTACACGACGAGCAGCTCGCTACAGTTTCCAGGTCTCGATATCTGGAGGCGTGGGAAAAGTTGCAGCGATTCGTCGGTAGTGGAAGACGCTCACCGATTCCCGCAGGGTCGACCGCTGGCTCTTGTTCTTCAGGACGTTGATGGGCCGGCTCGAAAGCGACTTTCAGACGCGGCATTCGGGGGCGCCAACGCGCAAAACGGAGAACCGAGAGTCGCTGACTGACTGACACCTAGTGGGCGATTCGCTCGGTTAGCGTCGTGGCGTTGTGGGAGTCCAGTAATCGAAACTGGTGGTGTGTAGGCACGCAGAAATTGCGCTCACGGAGAGGGTAGTATGGATGAGAACCACGCGGTTTTGACTTTGTTGGCACAAGCGAAGCTAGTTGCTCGAGACTACTACAAACTAACGGGGAAGCCGCTCGGGATTACCGGAGAAGTGGCGGAATATGAGGCCGCTCGTCTTCTCGGTGTTTCACTCACTCCCGCGAGGCAAGCCGGCTATGATGCGACAGAGATCGTCGACGGAAATTTGCGGATGCTGCAAATCAAAGGGAGATGCCTCCCGAGCGGCAGCAAGTCCAGTCAGCAGCTCGGCTCGATACAACCAGGAAAGGAGTGGGACGCTGTGTTGATGGTTCTGCTCGATTCCGAATTCAATGCCACTGAAATTTGGGAGGCAGATCGAGCTGCGGTCCTTGATGCCCTCGCACGCCCTGGCTCGAAAGCTCGAAACGAACGAGGTGCTTTAGCGGTCGCAGCGGTGAAATCGATCGGGCGTCGTCGATGGCCGACTTGATCAGTAGATTGCAAAGGAAAACGTGATGAAAACCAGAGGGTACGTGGCTGCGGCGGTGCATGTGATAGGGTTCGCCGTTGCCCTGACGTTGCTTTGGCAGGCTGTTCGTTTCTGCAAGGGGAAGGTTGGAGCGCCGTTGGTCGACCAGGCGATCGCTATTGCGGACCTGCTCTTTCCCTCTCTGTCGAACGGGGATCCGTCGCCAGTCGTACTCGTACTCGGCTGGCTTGGCCAAGCCTTCTATTATCTCTACGGCGTTGCGGCGTGGGTCATGATTGCCTTCTTAGTGTCGCGTTGCTTGTATGTGATCGCACGCGTTATAGCGGTCGGACTTCAGCAGTATTGCGCGGAAGTTGCCGCTGCATGGGCGGAAGATGCACGGAGGGAGAGAGTCACATCGGCCCGCAGCCGCCGGCTCGAGCTGCGTAAGCGGCGCGACGAGCCGAGGACTGGTGGTGCACTTTCCGCTGCTGCGATCGGGACACTCTTCGGTTTCGCCATCGCGTTCCTCAGTAGCGGCAGTCGGTAATCAGCTGCACGGAAACCGGAAAATACGGAGAACACATGAGCCTGCCGTTGAAGCCCCAACGAAAGACGAAGCGCATTCATCTTGCATCGGAAAGAGTTGGCCGTTGGAGTTGCCGCTACACGTCACGCTCGAACGCGCAAGTTAGATCGGTTCCGCTTGCTGAGTTTTTACGGTTGCCGGTTGAGTGCCGATGCATGGACTGTTCGAAGGTTGCAGAAGTGGAGACTGGTGAGGTCATCCACACTTTTGAAACCACGTTCTATGATCCGCTGCTGAAGTCGCTTAGAGAATTCTACGAGAGTGACGAAAGCGGAAATCAAGGCTTCGAGGTGGTCAGTGGTGAGGATTACATGAGGCAGCTTACCGCCGACATGAACAAACGTGATGCCGTGAAACCCGGTTGAACCCTAGGAAAATAGGATCGGTCATGGACGAAGAAGACAATCGGACGTTTGAGCAGCGGTGGCTGTCTTTGACAGTCGGGGTCTGGTGTTGGCTAGCACCTGTGGCGGTGGTTGTTTGCGCGGTTGCCAAACTGGCATCGGTCGAGGGCGCAGAGTCGATGCCGTGGGGCGCAATCATCGTTGGTCCTGCGATCGCGGTCGCGCCTGGCATCGCGATATTCTGCGCATGGCTGACGTTCATGACACATCGCTGGGACTGGCACGACTAGGAAAGCGATCACGATCGAGAGGCGTGCTTGTAGGGGGGGTAAGACGGAGCCGTGCCGGATGTCCGATATCGGACATGCGCAAAAGTGCGTTGGCTGCGGTACGCAGGTTCGTGATGACGTGGTCAATCACGGCGCCTTCTGCCCTGCGGTTGGACGCCCCAACGCCGCCGCCCCCAAACTGGCCGCGTCGCCGGCGTCGAACTGATACACGGGAAAAATCGCCGCCACGCACGGCACTGGAAAACCGTTTTGTAAGTGAATGCCCCGCACCGGCCGGTAGCCGATTGGAATTTCAGACATGCTCGAACCACTGAAAAGGTCCGCGAAGCGGATTGCTGTATCGGCCGCCATCTTGACCGGCGGCGGTTTCATTCTTGGCTCGGGAATCTTCCCTGCGCCGCTTTGGTCGCTCAAGCTGGCAGGTGCCGGGGTAATGATCGGCGTCCCTTTACTTGTTCTTGCTGTCGGCTTTCTTATTGCCACGAGTTGGAGCGCGCGTCGCAAGGCTGCCCGATAACCCACGGAAGATTCGGCGAACACATGGGTAAGGCAACGAAATTTGCTCGGCACACCGAGCGGCTACCGCGCTGGAAAGACTGTCTGAGCTTTGCAGTCCTTGGACTATCGGTGTTGCTGGTCATGCTGGTGTCGAAGCGTGCGGACGCTGCGCTTTGGTTTGGCATCCGTTGGGGCGGGATAACATTGTTGTTGCTGGCGGTCACGGCGTTCCGTCAACGCCAGCACGCCTAACACGACGGAAATAGACGGGCCACGAGGCTAACGCTCAGGCGGCGACTGCTGAAGAGATCAAGGCTTTAGTGAGCGCACGTGAACCGCACGTATGGCCGCTCGATCCGCCCGAATTCTCGTAGGCGCGGTATCGACAGGCATCGATGGAACATGCAGAGGATGCACTTCGCGAGCAGCGTGGACGGCAGTGCCCTGCTTGTCGCACGGCGCTGGAAGGCTAGGAGAACTGGAGTAAAACGATGAGCAATCACGGTGAGCCACCGGAATTTCCGTCGCAATGGGCGGAGCAGCAAAGCCTTCGGGTCGTGAGCGACGAAGACGCTAGAAAATACGTGTTGGCGGATCTCAAGGCGATCGTCGCGGAGAAATTTGCTGCCGGCGAAGGGGTCGTCACGATCGGCCCGGACACTCCCGACGAAGTAATCCTTCGAACGATCAAGCAGGCGGTTTCGCTCGGCAAACCCTTCATGGTCGTGCCGCCACATCCGCTCATCCATGAAGACTTCTGAACCCACGGAAAACGAGTCCATCGATGGCCAGCTTGCGAGCGCTGCATCGACTGGGCGAGGCGGCGGATCGACAACAATTACCGACTCGGCGTGAACAAGGTGCCACATAGATAACGGAAAATTGCTCGATGGACTTGACCAAGATCGACTCTACCGGTGGCGCAGTTTCACCGACTGACGTTGACGGACGATGGGTAGTTCTGCAAAGCAGGCTGGACAAAGTTCGTGCCGAGGTGCCTACGCCTCTAGCGTCGGGCACGTCAGCGGGTTGCGACCTGACGTTCTGGTCTGAGGACGCTTCAATCACCGTGTCGGCGACACAAGGCGAAATGCTCGTAGGGTATCTGGTCGTCGTTCGGAAAAGCGATTGGCTTCTTGGCGGTGACGTGGCGGTCAAAAAGGCTTATCGCAGAGCCGGTATCGCAACCGCGATGTACGACTTTGCAGAGGAAGTGATGGGCGCGAAGTTTCGCCCTTGTACGCCGCACTCGGTACACGCGGCGGCGTTTTGGTCGGGTCGGACGCGTAACACTAACGCATAGATATATTCCTGGACGCCTGATCGTTGCCGCTCATGGCGGCAACCGTGAGTCGTCCGACTCAAAACGACAGCCGGCCGCGCCGGCGAAGGAAGCGAGAAATGCTTATCAGGATTGAAGTGTCGGACGCGGACCTCGAAGCAATGGAGTGCGAGTCCATCGAAGAATTCGAGGAACAAATCCGCAATCAGCTGGATAACGGGGTTGTTACGAGCGATGGCGGCGCCGGAGCCGATTGGATGGCCGAGTACGATCTAGAAGTCGTCAAGGTTGATTGAGACGTATCGGAGAACACGACGATGGACGCCAAGACAATGATCGATGACGCGCGTCGCTACCGCGAGCAGGAAGCGCTGGTAGGTAAGGGTGGGGTTGTGGTGTTGTTTCAAGGTGAGGTTCAAGGTTAGGTGAGCCAATTGCGCACCCCTGAGCATTGGCGACCCGGCTGCGTCGCGGTCGATGAGCGAGGTCGCATGTGGACGAGCATCGCGGGTAGCGAGCGTGATGGCGCGCTGATGTGGCTCGCGAATCACGAACTGTAGGAAAACTGGAAAGGCTATGAAACCCACTGCGATGAACTCATTGGTGGTGTGAACCGACAATAGAGCTCGACACAAGACAATAGTTCTTGACACAAAACAATAGAGTTTGACACAAACGAATGCCTCGCTATACTGCACGATTTTGTTCGACCGGGCGGATATGCGAGGGCGACGTTTCAAGACGCAGAACGACATCGACAGGTACGTGGCGCAAGGCTACGGACAGGGTTCCGGTGTGGACTACAAGCCGTGGCTTCGCGTACAGGACGTGCCATCGCGTGGCCGTTCTCGAAAGGTTAAGGGCCTCAAGACTGGGCGCGTCCACCACGTGCTCTCCGATCTCGAATACGCGTACCTTGTGGTACTCGAATTCTCCGAGCGCGTGATCGATATCCGGGAGCAGTTCCCGTTGCTCCCAGTTTCGCCGATCCAGGATGTCGCGACGCAGCGTGGCATTCGATATCCGCGTTATGCTCAAACAACGGTGCCGTTCGTGATGACGACCGATTTCGTCGTCACCGTCAGGACAGACGACGGTTTGGCGCGTGAATACGCTCGTACCGTGAAATACGCGGACGAACTGTCGTCAGGGAACAGGCTCCTGCGCACTCTGGAAAAGCTCGAGCTCGAGAGAGCCTGGTGGTTGCAGCGCGGGGTTGACTGGCAGATCGTCACCGAGCAGAGCGTGGATCCCGTGCTCGCCAGAAATCTCATCTGGCTTCGCGGCAGCGCGCAGATCGAGCGAGACATGCAAAGTGATGAGCTACGCGCCCGGTTCGTTGAGGGCATTGGGGATGCCGGAAGCCATGACCGGACCCTGTCGTCGCTTCTGCGCACGGTCAGCTATCGGCTGCGCATGCCTTATCCGGATGCCGTCAAGCTTTTCAAGTATCTGATCTGGCACAAGGTACTCCTGGTTGATCTCAGGACGCCGATGTTGTTGACATCGCAAGCACCTAAGATTCAGGTCATGGCGAGTGGTGCGGCGCCCATAAAGCGGGCGGCGTGACATGGCCAATACGATTGCATTGCCCAATACGGTTATCGAAGCACTGTCTGATCAGCTACCGTTTGAAGGGATCGCCCGTATTCTCTGGATCGACGAAGCGGCTGCAAAGACCACGTTGATTACGATAGCGGAGACGCCAAGGAAGCCGTGGGTCGTCGCGAGTGAGGATGTTCGCATGTGGTTCCGGCGCGGCGACGTCCGGCCCAGTCAGTTCCGGTTGCCGGCCTATATGCTTCAGGTTGAAGAGGATATCCCGAAGGGCGAACGGGAAATACGGGATCGCAACTGGGAGCGCATTGCTCGTCTGGTCGACACGGCAGTACCGGGTGAAATTTTCGAGGGACGCGCGATGGGCGCGCTCGTCGCGCTGCATGCCGAAGCGACAGGGGCGCAACGCAAGACCCTGTACCGCCTTCTCTATCGATACTGGACGTTCGGGCAAATTCGCAATGCATTGTTGCCGAACTACGAGAACGTCGGAGCACCTGGTAAGGCTCGCGTGTTCGCTGCCGGCAAGCGCCCCGGGCGTCCGCCGAGGCATTCCGCGACGCGCGGCGCACATTGCGGAAAGATTCTTGGCGAGGACGACAAGAGCTTTATCAGGATCGGGTACTCCCTCTTCAAGAACAACGAAGTGGCGTCCGTGACGGACGCTTACCATCGCACCTTGAGACGATTCTACGTCGAGGAACACGTTGTACCCGGCACATCGACGGACGATCTCACGCTCAAGCCGCTAGACCAGTTGCCGAGTCTGCGGCAGTTCAGCTACTGGGGGAAAAAGGCGTTTGACGATCTGACCGTCCAGCGCTCGCGTGCGGGCGAGCGGCGCTGGCAGAAAGATCATCGCGGGCTGACGGGACGCGCTGGCGACGGGGTGTATGGCCCCTGTCACCGCTTCGAAATCGATGCGACGATCGCCGACATTTATCTCGTGAGCCGGTACAACCGGAACTGGGTGATCGGTCGTCCTGTGATTTACGTCGTCGTCGACGTGTTTTCGACCATGATCGTCGGTATCTTTGTTGGCCTGGAAGGACCGGGCTGGAACGGCGCCCGTCACGCGCTGTTTAACGCGTTCACCGACAAGGTCGCGTTTTGCCGCACGTACGGCATCGAGATTGAGTCGTCCGCGTGGCCCTCGCACCATCTTCCGCACGAACTGATGGCCGACCGGGGCGAAATGCTCGGGCAGGCGGCCGAGGGCCTTGTGGCTGGGCTGGGCATTGATATAGCGATCGCGCCACCGTTCCGGCCCGACTGGAAGGCGATCGTGGAGAGCCGGTTTCGCCTGCTGAACAAGACGTCGCAGATCCACTGGATCCCGGGCGCAGTCAGGGAGCGGATTGCCGAGCGCGGCCAGCGCGATTACCGCCTGGATGCCGTCCTCGATCTGGCGGAGTTCACCAACATCATGATCAGCAGCGTGCTGCATTACAACCACCACAGCCGCCGACCGGACCGGCTCACAACGGACATGATTCACGAGGAACTCGAACCATCGCCCATCAATCTGTGGCGTTGGGGGATGGAAAATGGGCTGGCAACTCCCAATACGCAACCTCATGACCTCGTGTATCTGCATCTGCTGCCACGCGAAAGCGCCTCGATCCAGCGCGGTGGGATCTGCTTCAAGGGCATGTACTACACGTGCGCCTACGCGATTGAGCAAAACTGGTTTGCGAGGGCGCGCAGAGACGGGCGCCGCACCGTAACCGTCTGGTACGACCCGAATGATACGACGCACGTGTGGCTCCAGGACAGCAAGCGCAACTTTGTGCGCTGTGACCTGCTCGCTTCGGAGGAGCGGGTCGCACAACGCCGGCTGGAGGAAGTGCTGGACATGCTCAAAATGACTGGATCGCCGACAGGCGAAAGCACATATGCGGCGCTCAACGACAGGATCCGCCTGGACGCGCATATTGGTGCGGTAGTTGGACAGGCCCAGATGGACAAGCGAGCGGCGCAGCCGGTCGCGCCAGTGCCGGTCAGCAACCAGGCAGCGGACATCAAAAGGCATCGGGCGTTCGAAAAGGCAGCCGAGCGGCAACGCCCGGTGACGTTGCCGGGCCCCGATCAGCATGCGGTGGATGTGCCCGTAACCACGCCGGCTTCGTCGAGTGTGGCCGAGGCTTATGCTGGCGAGCGCGGCGGCGAAGTGTTAAGCCTGCTTGGACGACTACGCGACAAGGGGACGAGGTCATGACGCCTGCCGGAATACTCGTTGCCGCCGAATATGCCGATTCGCCCATTGCGCAATATCAGGGCAATCCCCTCATTGAGGCATTGCCGCCGATCCGCTCGGAAGCGGACGCCGCGGCTTGCATGGCGCTGTTTCCCGATGAGCCCGGCGGCGAAACCGGGCTGTCGAAGGAAGTCCGCCTGCACTGTATCGACCGGTTGCTGCACCTGGTTCAGCCACTCCCGATTCATCTGGAACTTGAGTCGGCGTTGTCCGCTTTGATACGCAGCGGCTATGTCGGCCGCAATCCCCTGTCGCAGTCGACGTGGCGGCACGTGTATTCGCTTGCCCTCGGTCAGGCAAAAGAAAGCGGCTTCCGTTCGACGGCTTCCACGCTGAGTGTCGTGGGCTTGAGCGGGATCGGCAAATCGACGGCACTGGAGTCCATCCTGCGACTCTACCCGCAGGCGATTCGCCACCGGCAATACCGGAGGCAGGAACTGGTTCAGGTCCAGATCCCGTGGCTGAAGATCGAATGTCCATTCGACGGTTCGCTTACCGGGTTATGCCACGCGTTCTTTCGCGCTCTCGACCGGGCCATCGGAGAGGAACGGTATGCCAGACGCTATCGTTCGATCCGGGGCATTGTCCAACTCGTCCATCAGATCGAGCAGATCGCGAGTACCCATTTCGTCGGCGTGTTGATCATCGACGAATTGCAGCATCTGCGGGTTGCAAAGACGGGCGGCAAGGAGAACATGCTTAATTTCTTCGTCAACCTCATCAACAGCATCGGCATTCCGGTCGTGTTTGTGGGGACCAATTCCATGATCGAACTATTCTCCGACGTGATGCGTAATGCGCGACGCGCCACAGGTCTGGGGCTGAGCGACTTCCGGCAACCGAAGCGCGATGATCCGGCGTGGGCACTGCTAGTCGATGCCGCGTGGCAATACCAGTGGGTTCGTCATGTCGAACCCCTGACGGACGAGCTTCGGAAGGTGCTGTACGATCTAACTCAAGGGGTGACGGACTTTCTGATCAAACTGCTCGTGCTCGCCCAGCGACACGCGATTCACACGGGTGAAGAGCGGCTGACGCTCAAGCTGTTGCGTACGATTGCCGACACCAGGATGCAGTTGCTTAAGCCGGCGCTCGACGCGTTGCGAAGCGGTGACACGAAGCGCATGTCGAAGTTCGAGGATCTGCTTCCACCCGACAGCCAGATTGCCGCGATGATGGGAGCGATCGATGGGGATGCGCGCGTTTCGTCGCGCCTGGCGATGCTTCAGGACATGCGGCGTCCTCCCGCCGGAAACGCTGAGGCATCCTTGTCCCCCATCGCGGTAACGAGCGGAATTCCATCGACCGGTGTAAAGCAATCGGGAGTTCCGGTTCCTTCCGAAGCCCGGCGCCTCGTTGAATGCGATGCACCGTTTGTCGCCCTGCGCGATGCCGGATGGCTGCAGGCAGACGCGCTGGAATTCTCCACGGCATATGCCGATTGCTAGTGCCGATGCGGAATCTGCTGTTCTTTGTCCCGTCTTTACCTGACGAGACCATCCAGTCGCGCGTTGCCCGACATCATGTGCTGTCGGGCAACCGGGTGGAGAGCGACACCTTTCTTGACCTGTTCGACAGTGCGCCGTTTTCGCTCGAGCAAATCGTACCGCCATCCCTCATGCGGCTTGCGGATCGTGTGAACGACGGCTCGCAGGCAGCCCTGCAAACGCTTCTGGCAGGCAACACCCTGTGGCCGCTTTTCGAGCCGTTTCTGGACGGCGTGTTGCAGCCGCTGACGGCTGACGTTGGAGCGATGATGAGCCGGTTACCACGTCGTGTTGTCGGCCTCTACGGCGAAGCGCATCTCTGCCCGGCCTGCGTTGAAGAGGACATTCATGCGTTCGGGATGGGGTACTGGCACCGGGCGCACCACGTCCCGGGCGTGAGCATGTGTTGGCGGCATGGCGCGCGCCTGCTTTCGAGTTGCCCGCAGTGCCACCGGCCTTTCCAGTTTCGCCAGCGACTACTACGCCAACCGTGGCTAGCTTGCCGCTGTGGCTGGCAGGTGACTGCGGCGGAAGATGATGGCATGGCAGGCTCACCGATCCCGCTGCAATACGCGCGCTTTGCTCGCGATCTGCTTAACCGTCCCCTGGGCCGGGTGGACCCCTTTCGCCTGCGCGTGGCGTACCAGAACCGCATTCGAGAGCTAGGCTTCAAATGGGGGGCAAGGCTACAGGCGAAAGCGTTCCAGGAACACCTGATTGAAGAACTGGGCGAAACGTTCCTCTCTGCAGTGGATCCGGCGTTCGCCGCGAAGCGGATGAGCTTCTGGATACGCTTTGCACCGGGCAACAGCACGGTATGCGATATGCCGATTACGCGGCACCTGTTGCTCGCGATGTATCTGTTTGGTACGCGGGACGAACTTGCATTGAGCCTGCAGCGTGTGTCCCAGGAAGAGACTGCGATTAGACGCACCAGGACAGTTGAGGAAGGCCCGACACTTGAGGGGGCGGCGGTGTCGATGCCGCGTATAGCGCACCGGCGTCGAATACGGGACGAGCTGAGAAGAAACCCGCAAACGACCATCCAGGATCTGTGGCGCAAGGTATATCGTGTCACCTCGTGGCTCTACGAGCATGACCGGGAGTGGATACAGGAGACCCTCTCGATTTCGGCAGCAGATAGAGTGGGCGGTGGTCAGTCCGCAGCGAAAACCGTATCTCCGGACGACGAGCGCTTCGCCGCACTCGTCGACGAGGCCGCCGTTGCGATGCTCGCTAGGCCGGGAAAGCCGCAACAGGTGACAAAGGAGCGATTACTCGCGGTTCTTCCGGTGCGCATTGCCGACACGCCCCGGCAACGCGAGCGATATCCCGACACGCTAACGCGGGTCACGGATAACCGGGAATCCACGTGGCACTTCAGGGCGCGGCGACTGTGGTGGGCATACGCACTGATGAGCGCACGGGGCGACGCCGCGCCGGCGAGAGAAGCCGTGATCTTGTCTGGCGTTGGCCATTACGCGGCCCAGGCAATCATTGAACATTGCGGATGGGAACCTGTGTTGCCACTTGCTGCGAAGTTTGATGCGCTGGCGAAGCTGTCTGAAGCGGGAATTACGCCGAAATGGGAGGGGCCGCCCGCGTGGCAAGGCCGAGCCATTGGAGGGCGTGCCTATCAACGTCGGCCGTAAGGCGATTCGAGAGAAAATCAAGCTCGGCGTCTGGTGATCCTTGGCTGGCGGGGGCGGCTACCGTCGCCACCCAGATCCTCAACGAAAGGTTCCTGCGCCAGGCAAAACTCGATCGCGATGCGCCTCATGCGGCAATCTAAACTGCGCTCCGCGCCTGTCCCTCATCGCGGCGCCATGATCCGTAACACGGGATGTCCATCGACGTCCTTGAGCGCAAACCAGGCATCGTGTGATGCTGCGTCGACACTGACGACGTGGGCATCCGGTCCCACACGGCCATCCCCGATTTTCACCACGTGCGAAGTGTCCACGTGGAACATGGACACCACGCCCGCCTCGCCCGCGACATAGACCGTGCGCAGCGCCGGATCGTACGCCAGCACGTCCGGCGTGCCGCCGACATCGAACGCCGCGATCTCCTTCATTGTGCGCATGTCGAGCACTAGCAGACGATCGTTGTCCTCGCAGGCAATCAATGCCAGACGGAATTCCGGCACGATCAGCAGACCGTGATTGCCCCGCGCGCCAGGCAGCTCAGTGCGGGCGACCACGGTGTCGGTGCGGGGATCGATCTCCACCAGTTGGCGTCGCGACTGCACATTGCGTATTTCGGGGAAGTTGAACGCCCGTTTCGGTGAAGTCGAACAGGCCAGGAGGGAGGTGCTGCGTTGTGCTTAGATTGTACTGCAGGTGTTCGAGATCAGGCTACTTTTTGATCAGGTGCGTTCTTCTTGCGCATCGAGTCGCCCTTCAATGCAAGCTTGTGAGCCTGATGGACGAGGCGGTCGAGGATTGCGTCGGCGAGAGTCGGGTCTTGCAGCCAGGCGTGCCAGTGTTCAAGGGGCAATTGCGATGTGATGATCGTGGATCGCGTGCCGACGCGATCGTCGAGCACTTCGAGCAAGTCGTTGCGCGCGCCCTGGTCGACGTCCTGCAGTCCCCAGTCGTCGAGCAACAGGACGTCCATCTTGGCGAGCTGCGCGAGCCGACGTGTGAAGCTGCCGTCGCCATGGGCGATCTTCAATTCCTCGAACAGCCGGGCGACGCGCACGTACAGCACGGAGAATCCCTGTCGGCAGGCCTGCTGGCCGAAGGCGCAGGCGACCCATGTTTTTCCGGCGCCAGTCGGCCCTGTCAGGATGAGGTTCTGTGCATTGCGGATCCAGTCACAGCCGGCGAGCGTAGCGACGATACCCTTGTCGAGCCCACGGCTCTGCCGGTACTCGATGTCCTCAACGCAGGCCTGGGGATTCTTGAGCTTCGCAGACTTGAGCAATCGCTCGAGCCGCCGGGTATCGCGCCAGGCGATCTCACGATCCACGACCATGCCGAAGCGTTCCTCGAACGACAGGCTCGTGCTGGCCGTCAGCGCCGCCTGTTCCTCGAACGCGCGAGCCATGCCGTCCAGCTTGAGGGCCTTGAGCTGGGAGAGGGTTTGCTGCATCAACATCGCGACCTCCTTGGGTCAGTGGTAATACTTGGGCCCTCGCACGTTCTCGTGCAGGGGCGACTGCCATTCGGTGGCCCCGCTTTGTGGCAGTGGATGCTTGTCGGCGCCGGTTTGCAGGATGGTGCGCACGGACCGCTGGGTCGGCGCGCCAATCACGAGTGCGCGCTGACACGCCGCTTCCAGCCGCTCCTTGCCGTACTTGCGCGACAGCGACAGCAGACCCAGGCAGGCCCGGTATCCCATTTCCGGGTGCGGACGGTTCGTCAGCAAATGCCTGACGATCGCCTCAGCGCTGACGCCGATCGATGTACCCCAGTGCAGCAGCCGGCTCGGGGTCCATTCCATGTGGGCGCGGTAAGCCGCAGGCATATGCTCGGCCACGGTGGTGTACTTCCCCTGAGCCGACTGCGAGCGTGGGCGGCAACGCGCTTGCCGCCGTGCAGGACTTCTACACCGTAACGCGTCACGCGCGCGTGGACTTCCTGACGCACAAGACTGTGCGGTGCGCTGTAGTAGTGACCGTCTACCTCAATGTGCGCGTCAATGTTGACGCGGCACTTCTGGAAGGTGGCGATTTCGTAGCGACGCGTCGGCAACGGGCGCAGCGCCGGTTTGTCGAGCCGCTCGAACCACTCGCGTCGAGTGCCATCGAGCTTCTTGAACGGCCGCGTATTCAGGTCATTGATCAACCCGGCGATCGCCTTGTTCAGTTCGGCCAGACTGTAGAACCGGTAATTCCGGAGGCGGGCGAGAATCCATCGTTCGACGATCTGTACGCCGACCTCAACTTTCGCCTTATCCTTCGGCTTGCGCGGGCGCGCGGGCAGCATCGCGGTACCGTAATGGTTCACGAAGTCCTGCGTGGTCAGGCCGAGCGTGGGTTCGTAGCGGTCGGCGTTCGAGATCAGTGCCCTCGGGTTGTCGGGCACAAGCAGAGCGGGCACGCCGCCGCAGAACTCCATCGCGTCAATGAGGCCACCGATCCAGTCGGGTGTCGCTTCCGATCGCGTAGCGCACGCATACGTGTAATTCGATGCGCCGAGCACGGCGACGAAGATGTGCGCCTTGAACGCAATGCCGCCGGTGCGATCGAGAATCGGCACCGTTTGCCCGGCGTAGTCGGCGAACAACTTCTCGCCGGCGTAATGTTGCTGGGGCATCGAGCGCTTCAACGTCTGGGCCCAGTCCTTGTATCGCTGACAGAACTGCGTGTAGCGCAAGGTCTTCTGGCCGGGGTTCGCGCCGACGTACTCCTCCCACAGCAGTTGCAAGGTTACGCCTTTGCGGCGCAACTCCCGATGAATCCAGGCGCAGTCAGGCTCCATGCGCTTGCCTGCGGCCGTCGTCGGAACGGCGCCGTTGACGAGCAACTGCTCCAGCTCTGCCTCGGACAGCGGCTCGATCTTCGCCCAGTCCAGGCCGGCCGAGGCGGCAAGCTGCAAATATTGGGTAATGGTACCGAGCCCGACGCCGAGCGCGCCGCTCACTTGCCGGTGAGACAGATTACAGGTCCATTTCAGGCGAAGCACATCTTTTATTTTGCGCATGGTCGTCCGGTGAGCCGGCATAGTCGGTTTCTCCCAAAAGGAGCAACCTTAACCGCCGGCCGATTGAGCCATCCGCAGTACCGCCAACCGAAACCGCGCCTTTCGTTTCGGCACGCCGAACACACATTTCGGCGCAGTGAACAGCCGTTTCGGCGGGCTGAACACCGATTTCGGGAAGATGAACACGCGTTTCGGAACGCCGAACACCAATTTCGGAATACCCCGAAACTGTTCGACTTCAAGCGAAACGGCTGTTCACCTTCCTCCGGAAACCCTGTTCGACTTCAACCGAAATCCGTGTTCGGCTTCGCCGAAATACGCATGCACATTGACGAAAACGTGCCGCGATACTGGATCGTACTGCGTGTTCCCCACTTCACCGCCGAGGGACACGGTCGCGACGCGCCGGTTCGTCGAGCCGTCGATCACGGTCTCTGTCTCGCCGGTTTCGTCCGATACGTAAAGCTTCTGAACGTCAGGCACCCAGGCCATCCCATCGGGATAGACGCCACCGGGCGTCCTCGCGACAATCTTCAGCGTGTCCGCGTCGATCGCGACGATCTTGTTCGTGCCGGTGGCCGAGGCGTAGACACGGGACAGCGCCGGAACAGCCAGCACACCATGTACGGCGGACACACCCGGAATGCGCGCGACAACGCGCGAAGCGAGCGTGTCGAAAACGACGACTTCGCCGTCGCCCAGATGAGCGATGAACAGCAGGTGCCGCTGCGGGTCGTAGCTCTCGTAGTCGAACCGCGACGCGCAGCCGGGTAGTGGCACATCGCCGATCAGCTTCAGTGGCAGGGTATCGATGGCCGGGTCATCCGAACCGTGCGCGACGCACCCTGTGCCGCCCCCGGCGATCACCGCGAACCAGACGACCATGGCGACCCTCGCCGCAAGTTGCCCACACAATGAACTGCCGCGAATCATGGCGCGCCTCCATCCGGCCGGATATGGCGGAAGGCGGCAAGCACGGCGAGATCGTAGGCAATCTTGAGCGTCCCGCACGCGATCAGCGGCGCAGCAAGCCATCCGGCTGCGAGCATCGCTGCGGCAATCGACGGCGCCACGGCCGCGGCAAGGCTGCGCGGCACAGCCGTGAAGCTCGCGGCAGCAGGCCGCTCAGCGGGCGTCACGACGGCCATCACGTAGGCGCTACGCGTCGGCACATCCAGCCGGGAAAGTGCACTGCGCAGGAGCAGCAACGTCAGGGTCAGCGGCAGGGATGCCGTCAATGCCGCGGCAATCAGGCACACGCTCGACGGGATGTGGGTGAACACCATCGTGTTGAGTAACCCGATCCTGCGCGCGATCGGCGCCGCGGCAAGCAGCGAGCCGGCACTGAGCAGCCCCGACCAGAAGAAAAACTGCCCGGCCGCAGCCAGCGAAAGTCCGAAGCGCTGGATCAGCCACAGCGTCAGCAGCGAGTTGACAAGCAGGCCGCCGGCGAACGCATCGACGCTGAACAGGAGCGCCAGACGCGTCACAATCGCGCGCGATGGACCCAGTGGCACGTGCGCCTTCGCGGCGTGCACTGTCTCCTTTGGCAAACCCAGATACAGCAGGAAGACCACGCTGCCCGTCAGCGCGTAGACGACGAACATCGCGCGCATGGCGAACAGTCCGGACATGCCGGAGCGCACCGCGAACCATTGCGGCAAAGCTGCGAGCAGCGAGCCGAGCGCCGCCGACAGCCCGCCCACGAGGCTGTAACGCGCGAACAGCGCTGTCCGGGAATCGGGGTGCGACGCTTCGGCGAGGCGTGCGTGTTCCAGCGGCAGAAAAAGACTGACGTCCCCTGAACTGGGATTGAGGGTGCCGATAAAGGCCACCACGAGCAACGGCCACAGGGTTGAGAGGCAGCCGAACGCAAGCCCTGTCGCGCCCATCAAGGCCGCGGCGAACAGCAGCAGCGGGCGGTGCGGGTAGCGGACGCTGGTCACGCCGACCAGGATCGTGGCGAGAGCTGATCCCAGCAATGTGGCCGTGCCAATCAGGCCGACCGTGAGTTGCTCGAAGCCGAGGGCGAGAAGATACGCGGGCAGCAGTACCGCAACGAAACCATCACAGACTCCGCGCAAACCTCGCGCCGCGAGCAACAGCCGCGCGCTGCGATCGATGCCCGGCGGCCGCAGCAGGTCCGACAGGGGTGCACGGACAGGGGGCATCAATGTCTCCACATTCGGGCCTGCATGCGGCCTTGTACCGCCCCCCTTGTCAGGCCAGGGCGTGCGACTGCATTGCGGCCTGCAGTCTCAACGCTGCGTTGTCCCAGTTGAGGATGCTGAACAGCTGGTTGACGTATTCGTTGCGGCGGTTCTGGTACTTCAGGTAGTAGGCATGCTCGAACACGTCGAGCACCAGAATCGGCTGGATGCCCCACGCGGTGAGTTTCTGGTGGTTCTCGCACTGCAGGATCATGAGCTTGCCGGTCGCCGGCAGATAGCCGACGACACCCCAGCCCGAGGCCTCGGTGGCAATGGTCGCAGCGACGAGTTGCGCCTTGAATTTCGCATACGAGCCGAAATGGCGGTCGATCGTTCTGGCGAGCTCGCCTCCCGGCTCACCAACCTTGCCAGAAATGCTCGTCCAGTAGATCGTATGCAGGATATGGCTGGAAAGCTGGAACGCCAGTTCTTTCTCGTGGAATTTCACCAGCGCAAAGTCGCCGGTTTCCCGTGCCCGGGCCAAGCCTTCTTCCGCCTTGTTCGCCGCAGCGGCGGCGGGCTTGTGATGGAAGTTGTAGTGGAGTTCCACCGTGTGGGCGTCGATTACCGGTTCGAGCGCATCGTACGCAAACGGCAGCGGTGCCGCCGCGTAGTTGCCGTCCGCGTTGACCAGTCTGTCGGTAAAGCCCGACGCACTAGCCGCGTGAACCAGCTGCGCCTGGGCCAGCATCATGCCTGCCCCCACTGTGGCGGAATCATGCAGAAACGTGCGACGTGTCTTCATTTGCAATCCTCACAGTTTTCGTGAACGCACCCGATTAATGGGCGTGCAGATGGACAAGCGGATAGAGGGCGAGACCCGTCAGGGCCGCGGCAACCACGATTGCGGGTTCCGGAAGCTTCTTCACACGCCAGAGCAGCAACGCGGTCGCGAGCGCGATGAGCGCGGTCGGCCAGTCGATGACCGAGCGCTTTGCGATCACAATGACCGAGCCGGTAATCGCCCCCACGGCTGCGGCGGTAATGCCGTCGACAAACGCCTTGACGGCGGGGAGCCGCCCATATTTCTTGAAGTACGGCGCAGGCAGCACCGTGAACAGGTAGCACGGGATGAACGTCCCTAGGGCAGCGATGCAGGCGCCAGCCAGCCCGGCGACGAGATACCCAATGAAGCCCACGGTAATGACGACCGGCCCCGGCGTGATCATCGCAACGGCCACCGCATCGACAAACTGTTTCTCGTTCAGCCAGTGGTGTTCCGTCACGACACCGCCGTAGAGGAAAGGCACGATCGCGAGGCCTGAGCCGAACACGAACGCGCCCGCCTTCGTGAAGAAAAGCGCAATCTGACCGAGCAGCGGAAGGTCCAGACCGCTCAGCGGCCCGGCAAGGGCCGGTGCCTGTGTCGCGGCCAGCGCGTTGATCCCGCCTTTGCCCAGCCATTGAGGCGGCGCGCGGCGTAGCCAGTTGACGATGCCACCGGCGATAAAAAGCCAGGCGATTTCAGACTCGGTCACGACGGTCACTGCCGCGAGGATCAGGAAGACCGCCCAGAGCAGCCGGTCCTTTCCGAGCGTCTTCGTCGTGAGCTTGTATGCGCTCATCGCAATGATGCCGACGACCGCCGCGCCGACGCCGTAGAAAACGGCCTGCATCCACGACAGTCCGCCGAAATGCGCGTAGGCCCAGCCCAGCACCACCACCATCAGGAACGACGGCAGCACGAAGGCGAGACCGGCGATGGTCGCGCCCAGCAGCCGGTAGTGCACGAAGCCGAGATAGATGCCGAGTTGCGCCGCAAGCGGGCCCGGCATCATCTGCGCGAGGGCCAGCCCTTCGCGATAGTCTCCCTCGGTAATCCAGCCACGCTGTTCGACCAGATCGCGGCGCATGTAGCCGACCAGCGCGACCGGGCCACCGAATCCGATCGTGCCGAGTTTGAGCATGTAGAGCGCCATCTGGCCCAGGCTGTATCCGGGCGCGTGTGCGGTGGTTGTGCTCATGAACGTTTTCCCGTGTCGCGCGCTTTTTCGACCGCGGCGAAGTGTGTGTACATCGAGTCGAGGACGGGACTCATGTCACTGAGCAACTGGTCGTCGTCAGCTGCACGCTCGCGCGTGCCCGCAATGATCGCTTCGAAGCCGATGGCCTCCGGCACCGGCGTGCCGCCCACGTCGAGCGCATGCACCATTGAGCTAAGCCGCATGAGCGCCGGATCACCTTCGAGTCCGAAGCTCGCCAGCAGCACTTCGAACGTCACACGTTCTCCCACATGCGTGAAGACCGCGCCGTCGAAATCGAAGCCGAGCGCGTCCTTCGGGCAATCGTCCGGCGAGGGCAGCCAGACGAAGCGGGCCTGCACGTCGATAAACCGGCGGATCAGCCAGGCGCTTGCCACGCGATCCACCCACAGCCGTCGGCGGGTTGCCCACGTGCGCCCCTGGTAGTCCAGGACGGACAGCAGGCGGATTGCGCGGTCCGCCGAGTGGGGCTCGCCAGGCGAGAGCACCGTATCGACGTGGGCCACGAAATCCTGCCACGCCACCTCCGCGCGCGTAGTCGCTTCCCCAGGGAAGAAGTCGATCGCGACAATGGTCTCGTAGTCCTTGCGCAGGCGTCGCTGCAGTTTCGTCAGTTCGGTGGCGGACTGCCCGGACACGGTCTTGCGCGCTTCGGCCAGTGTCCGGATGAAGCCATCGTACTCATCGGCCAGGTCGAAGAGTCCGCGGAATTCCGCGTCCTGCGAAGCATCGAGACTGGGGGCGCGCAGAAGGTGCGCTGCGCCACCGCTCTCGCCGATCGCCGCGACCAGCTCGCGCAGCATGTTTTCCCCTTCAGGACTGTAAGGAAGCAGATAGATGCCGTCGCGCAACACCGCGCAGCCTTTCCCCTTCAGGGCGCGCCAGAAGCGCATGCGGGCTGTCGCATTCCCGGTGGGTAGCGTCAGGACAAGGACGGACCAGGTCATCAACGTATTCATGTAGACAATGCTACGTTTATGTAGCGATATCTACAAGTTAACTTTGTGGGCGTGATGCAGAAGACTGACCAGATGCGATGTCATCCGGCCGCGCCAGTCCGCTCGTTACACTGATGAACCACAGGCCACGGATGCCCCAGCGCTGCCACAATAGGGATGTGCCCATCGTCTATCCGGCTTTCCCGACTCCAGTACACGCAGTCTGCGGTAGCATCAAGCTCTCTTCCAGCCGAGACGTGACGAACGCAAGTCCATGAAGGTTCTTATTGTCGAAGACGATTCCGCGATCGCAGCGAACCTCTACGACTATCTCGAAGGTAACGGCTATGAGGTCGACATTGCTTCCAATGGCAAGGCAGGACTGCGGATGGCGATCGCCGACTCGTGGGACGCCATCCTGCTCGATCTGGCGCTGCCCGGCATGGACGGACTCACGCTCTGCCGCAGGTTGCGCGAAGAGGCGCGGCGGGACACACCGGTGCTGATGCTCACGGCCAGGGACGCACTGGACGACAAGCTGGAGGGCTTCGTGCACGGTGCCGATGACTATCTGGTCAAGCCGTTCTCGCTGAAGGAGGTCGGTGCACGTCTTGGGGCCCTGATCAAGCGCTATCGCGGGCAGGTCGCCACCATGGATCTTCTATTCGCCGACGTAAGACTGGATCTGTCGACGATGACCGTCGAACGGGCCGGGCATCCGGTCAAGCTTCCCCCAAAATGTCTTCAGTTGCTGCGCATCCTGCTGCAGTCGCCTGCGCGCATGTTCACTCGCGCCGAGCTTGAATCTGAAGTCTGGGGTGAGGAGCTGCCCGACAGCGACACACTGCGCACGCACATCTACACCCTGCGCAGGGCGCTCAGCGAGCAGGGCGAGGCCGACCTTGTCGAGACCATCCATGGCGTCGGCTACCGGCTCGTTGCACCTGATCAAGATGCGAAATAGCCTGCGCTTCAAGGTCGCGCTTTTCTTCTCGGTGCTGACCATCGCGTTGCTGGTCGCCCAGGCGCTCGGCGTGAGGACACTGGCCGAGGCACAGGAAGAGCGGCTGATCACGGCACTCATCCATGACGACATGACGAATGTGCTCAAGAGTTACGAAGCCAACCCGTCCCTGCTGCCGCCCTTCGATGTCCGAATGAATGGCTATGTTTCGGGCGCGGACAGCCGGACCATTACGCTGCCGGTGACGATCGGGAGTCTGCCTGCCGGCACGCACGAAATCATCATTGACGGACGGGAGATCCACGTCGCGATCGAGCCGCTCGGCGCGGCGCGGCTGTACCGCGTTTACAACTTCAGTATTTACGAAAAGCATTTCAAGGAAGTCATCAATGCCCTGATGGCAGGCACAGGTGTCTTTGCATTGCTCACGATCTGGCTGTCCTTCGGCCTGTCGGGTCTGTTGGTGCGGCAGGTTGCCGGTCTCGCGCGGCAGGTCAAGGAACTGCGGCTCGGCGGGGCGGTACCGATCCAGCCCGGCAGGTACGATGAGACGGAACTCGTCGGGCTCGTGGAGGCTTTCAACGACTACCACCGGCGCATTGCCGACATGATTGCTCGCGAGAAGGAGTTCACGGGGAATGTGAGCCACGAACTGCGAACGCCGCTTACGGCAATCAAGACGAGCTGTGAACTGCTTGAACAGGATCCGGCGATCAGCGGCAAGTCGCGCACACGTCTGCAGCAGATCGAGCGTGCGGCCGACAACATGCGCGAACTCGGCAACGCGCTGCTGACGCTCGCGAGAGAGGATTCGGCACGCGAGGTCGAGCCGATGGCGCTCGCGAACCTGATTGAAACGTCGCTGACGCGTTTCGCCGACCGTTTTGCCCGAAAGGACCTGGCGGTCGTCAATGCTGTGGAACGCGGTGTTTGTGTGCTGGCAAACCGGTCGGCGCTCGCGATCGTGCTGTCCAACCTCATCGACAACGCCGTCCGGCATACCGAACACGGACGCCTTCAGTTTCGCTACGCAGACGGCTGGTTGCACATCGAAGACACCGGGCCAGGCATTCCGGCACACGCACTCCCCCATGTCTTTGACCGGTTCTACCAGGCCGGGTCGCCGCGCACTGCGACGCCTGGCGTCGGAATCGGCCTGTCGATCGTCAAAAAGGTCTGCGATCGCTATGGATGGTCGATCCGGATCGACAGCGAGCCAGGCGTTGGCACCTGCGTCTCGCTGCGCCTGCCGGCGACGAGCCGGACCTGAGTCGACTGCACGCTTGCTGATGCGTTCTTGACGAAAACTTCACAAACCCCTGCGTAGCATGGGCTTATGGGCTGTTCCGTAAGTTACCGGAACAGATATTGACCAGATTGTGAAGGAGTCGCTCATGAAATCGCTAATCGCTGCACTCTTCGTCGCATCCTCTGCGATTGCCCCCTTACTTGCATTTGCCCAGCCAACCCCCGGCCCGACGCGCGCCGCGGTCCGTGCCCAGTTGGCGTGTGCGGAGCAGTCAGGATTGATGCGTCTACCCAGAAATAGCTACCCCGACAAGATGTCCGAAATGAACTGCGACACCTCCGGTTCCGGGGCATCCATGAACGGGAACGCCCAGGCGGGCGCGCCAACGTGGCAGCAATCGAACCCGACCCTGTTCAGGCACCACTGAGAGCGGCACATGTGGCGTTGACAGAGCTGGCGTCAATACCGCATGCCCGCCCCGGCGGCGTCCTGGCCGTTCCTTCTTGACGAAAACTTCACAACCGGTGGCGTAGCATCCGCCCCGGACGCTGCCCGGGTGGGCGGCACACCATCCGATGGGATGCAAGAATGCGCCGCACATTATCGTTTGTCTTTATCGCCTTCGCCGGGATGGCCGGTTGCACGACCTACCATCCCGAGCCGATCGCCCCCGCCCAGCTTGCCCGGCAATTCGAGGAGCGCACGCTGGCGAGCGAGGCGCTGCAGGCCTACGTGGCGCGCGAGACCGGTCACGACGTCACGCCCTGGCCGCCTGCAGTCTGGAATCGTGAGATGCTCACCCTGGCGGCCTTCTACTACAGCCCCGCCCTCGACCTTGCCCGTGCGCAATGGAGCACGGCCAACGCCGGTATCGACGTCGCCAACGCGATTCCCAACCCGGTCCTGCAGTTGCCGTTCCAGTACAACACGCCTAACCCGGGGCCGGGAGCGCCCTTCACCTGGGGGCCGTCGCTCGATATTCCGATCGAGACCGCGCACAAGCGCGGCTATCGCGTCGATCAGGCGAACCACCTCTCGGAAGCGGCCCGGCTGAACATCGTCAACGCAGCGTGGAGCGTTCGCGCTCAGGTCCGGGATGCCATGCTCGCCCTCTACGCCGCCCGCGAACGCATGGCCTTCCTGTCCGCCAAGGCCGACGCCGAGCGGCAGATCACCGTGATGAGCCGCCACCGCCTCGCTGTCGGCCAGTACTCGCAGCCCGACGTCGACGCTGCCGTCCTTGCCGACACCCAGGCCCAGAGCGAGCTGGCCGCCGCGCGAAGCGCCGAACAGGACGCGCTCGCACAACTGGCTGCCGCCATCGGCGTGCCGGTCACCGTGCTCGACCGCGTCACGCTCGACCTGAGCGCCTTCGATACGGTTCCGCCTGCGCCGCCCGCAACGGATGCGCAGCGCGCGGCGATCTTCCATCGCGCCGATCTGCGCGCCTCGCTGGCCGATTACGCCGCGGCCGAATCGGCGCTTCAGCTCGAGGTCGCGAAACAGTATCCGGACATCCACCTCGGCTCCGGCTACACGTACGACACGGGCACCAACAAGATTGGCTTCGGGCTCGCCGGCATTACGTTGCCGATCTTCGATCAGAACCAGGGCGGCATCAGGGAAGCCGAGGCGAAGCGCAAGGAAGCTGCCACGCGTACCGGCGCGTTGCAGGACAGGATTCTCGGCGATCTTGCGCACGCGCTGGCACGCTACCGGGCGAGCCTCGAAGCGCTGCAGCTGTCCGACGCCCATCTGGCAAGTGCCCGCCGGCAACTCGAAAGCCAGGCGGCGGCTTTCGCCAGCGGCAATGCGGACCGGCTGACCTTCACGCAGGCGAAAGCTGACTACCAGACCAGCAAGAGCGCCCACCTCGACGCCGTAGTCGCGGTCCAGCAGGCCGCTGGCGCGCTCGAAGATGCGATGCAGCAACCCCTGGGTCATGAGGCGGTGAGCGATACCCTCAGTGAAGAGACACCATAATGAAACTCCGGCTGATCCTACTTTCCGTCATTTCGCTGGCCCTCGCTGCCGGTGCAGGCTGGTACATCCTGAACCAGGCGTTTGACGACGCCAGTGCATCGACCGCCACGGCAGCCCGGTCGGCTCCGACGCCCGCCGTACAGACGGTCAACGGTGAAACGGTCGTGGTCGTGAGCCCCGAGGCCCAACGGGCCAGCCACATCGAGGTGGCGCCGCTTGCCGCCGTCATGAGCCAGTCCGGCATCAGCGCCGACGCGATGGTCATCGATCTGCAGCCGCTCTTCGATCTGCGCAACCGGCTCGCGAGCGCGCGCGCGGACGTTGACACCTTCACCGCGCAGGCGGCCAGTTCGAGGACGCAGTACCAGGGCAGCCGCACACTGTTTGCCGACGACCGCAATGTTTCGCAGAAGAGCCTGCAGGCTGCACAGTCGACGATGCAGGGCGACGAAGCGAAACTGCAGTCTGCCCGGGTCACGCTGAACGGGCTGGACGGCGCGATGCGGCAGCAGTTCGGCGACGTGCTCGCGAATGCCGCGGCCGCACCGGCCTCGAGGCTGTTCCAGCTCCTTCAGTCGGGCCAGGCTGTCGTGCTGCGCGTCACGTTGCCCACAAGTTTTGGTATGGCGCCACCCGAGCGCATCGCCGTCGATACGGCTGACGGCCGCGTGGTGCCGGCCCAACGGCTTTCCGCCTCGCCACTCGTTGATCCGGCCGTGCAGGGGAGCCCCTGGCTCTACGTCGCCGACGCCACGCTGCCCGCCAATCTGCGCACGAGTGCACGCGTGCCGACGTCAAGCGAGGCCGTATCGGGGCTGCTGATCCCGGCGCAGGCGGTGGTGTGGTACGGCGGCCAGACGTGGGCCTGGGTGCGCACGGCCCCCGAGCGCTTTACGCGACGCTACGTGCCGGCCGGCAACGAGGACGACCGCGGCTTCATGGTCACGTCGGGCTTTCACGCCGGCGACCAGATCGTGACGCAGGGTGCGCAACTGCTGCTCTCCGAAGAGCTCAAGCCTCAGGGCATCGCCACCGCGTGCAAGGATCCGCCCGAATGTGATGACTGATCCTGCGACCGTACCGTGCATGACCTGCCCAGAACAACGCGACTCCACGTCCCATTCCACGCCCCATGCTTGACGCGATCATCCGCTTTTCGCTGCGCTTTCGCGGCGTCATCTTCTCGCTGGCCGTGATGGCGGCCGGCTACGGGCTCTTTACGCTGACGCGCGCCAAGCTCGACGTTTTTCCCGAATTTGCGCCGCCGATGAGCATCGTGCAGACGGCCGCTCCGGGCATGACCAGCGAACAGGTGGAGAGCCTCGTCACCCAGCCGGTTGAAAATGCCCTCGGCGGCATGACGGGCCTGAAGTCGATTCGCTCGCGGTCCATGCAGGGCCTCTCCTCGGTCACGCTTGTGTTCGATGACCACGCCAACGTGATGCAGGTCAGGCAGCTCGTCACCGAGCGCATCGGCGGGCTTGCGGGCTCGCTACCAGTGGGCGTCACCGCACCCCAACTCCTGCCGCTCACCACGACAACGAGCGTCGTGCGCACCATTGGCCTGACGTCGACGACGCGCTCGCTCGCGGACCTCTACGACATCGCCCAGTGGACGGTCAAACCGCAGCTGCTCGGCACTCCCGGCGTGGCCGACGTGATTGTGTTCGGCGGTGAGACGCGCCAGCTGCAGATCCAGGTCGACCCCGCGAAGCTGATGCGCCACGGCCTGTCGATCCCGGACGTGATTGCCGCGGCGCGCCAGGCCACCGGCGTGCGCGGCGCCGGGTTCATCGAGAACAGCAACCAGCGCATCGCCGTCAACGCCGATGGCCAGATCGCGACACCGCAAAAACTGGCCAGTGTCGTGCTGCGTTCCAGCAACGGCGCGGCGGTTCGTGTGGGTGACGTCGCCAACGTGACCTGGGGCAGTGCACCTGCTGTTGGCGCAGCATCGATCATGGGCAAGCCCGGCGTGATGGTGGTGATGGAAAGCCAGTACGGGACCAACACGATGGCCGTGACGCGCGACATCGAAAGGACGCTCGCGGGACTCGGACCCGCGCTCGCCCGGCAAGGTGTGGACGTAAACACCAACGTCTTCCGGCCCGCCAACTTCATCGAGGCCGCCGTCGGCCACCTGCGCACCGCGCTCATCGTCGGCGCCGTGCTGGTCATCGCGGTGCTGTTCCTGTTCCTGCTCAACGTGCGCACCGCCGTGATTTCCGCGGTGGCGATTCCGCTGTCGCTGCTGGTCGCGATCATCGTATTGACGTCGTTCGGCGTCAGCCTGAACACGATGACCCTGGGTGGGCTCGCCATCGCGCTCGGCGAGGTGGTCGACGATGCCATCATCGACGTCGAGAACATCTACCGGCGCCTGCGCGAGAACCGCACGCTGCCCCAGCCGCTGCCCGCTTTCCGGGTCGTGCTGCGTGCTTCGCTCGAAGTTCGCAGCGCCGTGGTGTTCGCCACCTTCATCGTAACGCTGATCTTCCTGCCCGTGCTCACGCTCACGGGTATCGGTGGACGGCTCTTTGCGCCGCTGGGTATCGCCTACATTCTCGCCGTGCTCGCGTCGCTCGGCGTCGCCCTGACGCTCACGCCGGCGATGGCACTCGCACTGCTGGCGAAGGGACCCTTGCCCGAGCGGGAGCCGCGCCTGATCGGGCGCCTCAAGACGCGTTACATCGCGCTGCTGACGAAAGTCGAACAGCATGTGAAGGCGGTCATGGTGATCGTCGCGGTGATGTGCGCCGCGGCGCTCGCGTCACTGCCATTCATGAGCGGGAGTTTTATTCCGCAACTGCGCGAAGGCCACTACACGGTTCACATGGGGCTCGCACCGGGCACCTCGCTCGCCGAATCGCTGCGCATCGGCACGCAGGTCTCGAACGCGCTGATGCAGGTGCCGGGCGTGCGTCTCGTGGCACAGCGTGCGGGCCGCGCGAATGGCGTGGTCGACCCCACCGGCGTGCAGCTCTCCGAGTTCGAAGTCGACCTCAAGCCGATGGGGGCATCGGGCCAGAGCTGGGCGCTCTACCGGATTCGCCAGGCGCTGGCGCGCTTTCCGGGTCTCTCCACCTCGGTCAACACGTTTCTCGAGGAACGGATCGACGAAACCATTTCGGGCACCACGGCCCCGGTGGTCGTGAATGTGTTCGGCAACAATCTCGACGTCATCGATCGCACGGCGCAGCAGATCGCCCAGCTGATCGGCACGATCCACGGCGTCGCCAGCGTGCGGGTGGATTCGCCGCCCGGGATTCCGGAACTGGACGTGCGGCTGAATCCCGACGCCCTGAGCCGCTGGGGCTTCCGGCCCGTCGAGGTGCTCGATGCTCTCCAGGCTGCCTACGCGGGCGTGACCGTATCCCAGATCTACGAGGGTAGCCGCAGCTATGACCTCGCCGTTGTGCTCGACCCGGCCCAGCGTCAGACCGTCGGCGACATTGGCAAGCTCATGGTGCGCAATGGCGACGGCCTTGCCGTGCCGCTGGGCTCGCTCGCGACGATCCGTCAGGTCGCGGGACGCTACCAGATCACACATGACGGTGGCCAGCGCGTGCAGACGGTATCGGTCAATCTCGGCAGCCGGCCCGTCAGCGACTTCGTAAAGGAAGCACAGGCGCGTGTGAATCACGCGATCAGGATGCCGCCGGGCACGTATGCCGTCTTCAGCGGTGAGAGCGAAGCGCGCGCGCAGTCGCAACGCGACCTGCTCGCATACGGCGGGATTGCGCTGGTGGGCATCGCGCTGCTGCTGTTCCTCGCAATGAAGAGCCGTCGCGGCGTGCTGCTGGTCATGATTAACCTGCCCTTCGCGCTCGTGGGCGGGGTTCTGAGCGTCGTGCTGACCGGCGCGAACCTGTCGCTGGGCAGCATGGTGGGATTCGTCACGCTGCTCGGCATCTCGCTGCGCAATTCAATCATGCTGATCAGCCACTACGAGCATCTGGTGCACGTCGACCGGCTGGCCTGGGACATAAATACGGCGGTGCGCGGTGCGTCGGAACGGCTGGTGCCGATCCTGATGACTGCACTGGTGACTGCGCTCGCCCTGCTGCCGCTCGCCGTGACGAGCGGCGCGCCGGGTAACGAAATCGAGGGGCCGATGGCGATTGTCATTCTTGGCGGCCTGCTCACCTCGACCGCACTGAACCTGATCGTACTGCCCACCTTGGCACTGCGTTACGGGCGTTTCGCGCGCGAGGAACTGGTCGAACCCGGACAAGCAGCGGTATCAGGAGAAACGGGCGATGGCCAGTGACGAGGTGTCACGGTAAAGACGAAGCGAACGCGACCCGCATTGCGAACCATTGGAGAGATCCCCGTGATTGGTCTGAACAAGCTGCTTGACGGGAAGAAGCTCCATCTGGTGTTTGAATTGAGCCTGTGGTTCAAGGCGATTTTCGCGCTTTCAGAAATCGCTGCCGGCGTTGTCACATACTTCGTTCCGCAGCGGCTTTTTCTGACTTTTGTGCGTTTGGTCACGCAGGATGAGTTTGCGGAAGATCCCCATGATCTCGTCGCCAACTTTCTCCTTCATACCGTACAGCACCTTTCTGTCGACACCCAGAAATTCGCGGCGATTTATCTGCTCGGACACGGCGTGATCAAGCTGTGGCTGATCATCGGTTTGCTGTGCGAGAGACTTTGGTACTTTCCCATTTCCATGATTGTTTTCGGCCTGTTCATTGGCTACCAGGTCTATCGATTTACATTCACGCACTCAGTCTGGTTGTTGCTCGTCACGGCCTTGGACATCGTCGTTATCGCCCTCACCTGGCACGAATACCGATATCTCCGAAACGGGCAGAAGGCGGTAATGTAGAGCGCCTGGCTGGGATCCCGTGTCGGGCGGAGCTGATACAGTCCGCGGCGCCGCACCGGCCTGATGCCCGGTAGAAAACAGCTTTCTCCCGATTCCAGACAACGAACGATGCTACCTGATACATCTACCATCGACCGCATTCCGATTCCCCGTGCAGTCCGGATGCTGGGGTTTGTCAGCCTCTTCATGGACTTTTCGTCCGAACTGGTTCATGCGTTGCTGCCCATCTTTCTCGTCACCACGATGGGCATGAGCGTGAGCGCGCTGGGTGTGCTCGAAGGGGCAGCCGAAGCGACCGCAATGATCGTCAAGATCTTTTCGGGGCCCGTAAGTGATTGGCTTGGCAAACGCAAGGCGCTGTTGTTGCTCGGCTACGGGCTGGCCGCGCTTTCCAAGCCGCTTTTCCCGCTGGCCGGCACACCCGGGATTGTCGCGGCCGCACGACTTGTCGATCGCGCGGGCAAAGGGATTCGCGGTGCGCCGCGTGACGCCCTCGTCGCAGACGTCTCGCCCCCGGAGATTCGTGGCGCCTGCTTTGGACTGAGGCAGTCGATGGACACGATCGGAGCATTTGCAGGACCCCTTGCCGCAATCGTATTGATGCTCGGGTTTTCCGATCACATTCGCACTGTCCTGTGGTTCGCGGTCGTACCCGCGTTCATCGCGGTCGGCCTGATCCTGTTTGGCATTGAGGAGCCGGTCGGTGAAGGTGCGCCTCGTCGCTTCCGGTCCCCGCTGCACTGGCGGGCATGGCGTGAATTTCCGGAGCGCTACTGGTTCGTGGTCGCGATCGGTGCCACCTTCACGCTTTCGCGCTTCAGCGAGGCCTTCCTTGTCTTGCGCGCGCAGCAGACCGGGTTGAATATCGCGTGGATTCCCGGCGTGATGGTGGTCATGAGTCTCGCCTATTCGCTCTCCGCCTACCCCGCGGGAGCACTTTCGGATCGCATCGATCGCCGGTTTCTACTCGCCTGGGGGCTCGTGCTCCTGATCGCGGCAGATCTTGTGCTGGGCACGAGCGCGTCGATCATCACCGTCCTCCTCGGCGTTGCGCTCTGGGGCCTGCACATGGGTTTCACACAAGGCATTCTCGCGGCGATGGTCGCAGAAACAGCGCCGCAGACACTTCGCGGAAGTTCGTTCGGCCTTTTCAATCTCGCGAGCGGCGTCTGCATGCTGGTCGCGAGCGTCATCGCCGGTTGGCTGTGGGATCGCCATGGCGCGTCGGCGACGTTCTTTGCCGGAGCCGGTCTGGCTGTCGTCCCACTGGTGATGTGCCGTTTCGCGCCACGCCTGGAGAAGCGCAACCGCTGACCGATCCTGATCTTCACGACAAAAGCCTCTTATGGAAACGCTCGAAGCGCTCAATCAAACCATTTTTCTCGTGCTCAACGCCACGCCAGCGACGCCGCATTGGCTCATCGGAATGGGAGTGATCATCGCCAACTATGCTATCTGGGCGGCTCCTGTCATACTTGTCTGCCTGTGGTTGGCGGGCGGCGACGAGAGGCGGGAAATGGCCCTGCGTGCATGTTTTGTTGGCTTCCTGGCACTCGGCATTAACCAGTTGATCGGAATGGTGTGGTACCACCCCCGGCCATTCGCAATCGGAATAGGGCATGCATTCCTCGCGCATGCTCCTGACTCGTCATTTCCGAGCGATCACGCCACATTGCTTTCTGCGATCTCTTTCACACTCTTCTACGCAGGAAAAAGACGACTTGGACTGCTTGCACTGATCGTCGATATCGCCGTTGCGTGGGCCCGCTTGTTTGTTGGCGTGCACTTTCCGTTTGACATGATCGGGGCGGCAATTGTCGCCTGGATCGCCTACATGCTTGGCAGCCCGTTCTGGCGAGTCGGGGGCAGGGTGGTAACCGGGGCTTCGATTGCCTTGTACAGGAAGGTATTGGCTATGCCGATTGGCCGACGATGGCTGCGACCTTAACGGAGCCGTACATGCAGCAAACAGGTCCGCGACATCCCTTGGTTGAAGCAGTCCTATGACGAACTTGCGAGCGGTTTTTGCGGGTGGGCCAGCGCTGCCCTATCACTCAACTCACTTTTCTTGGACGCCATCGACTTCGGCGATCAGATGCTCCGTCTCTCGCGATCGCTATTTCTGTGGGCGCGGACGCCAAGTTGCCGTTGGTACTGTTAGCCATGCCTGAACTCATTGGGGGGCCAGGTTCCTCAAACCCCTGGAGCGAGCGGGCATGTCTTTGCCGAAGGGGGCACAGTCTCCAGAATTCAGTATTGCGAGATACCACGCTCCTTCGACGACAACGAATTTCTTTTACTCACCAATGCGTTAAACCGCTTCTGGCGAAAATTTACGAATCCCGGCCGATCCTCATCACGGCATCAGCCGGGCCGAACTAGAGGGTTGGCCGTGATTCGTTAATACCCGAAGCTTCAGATATTAACGATTACCCGCACCGGGAAATTAGGCGTAGGCGCGTCGCGCACCCTGCGTTCAGGTGCGAGGCCGGGGCATACCCGGCTCGCCACTGCTCAGCCCTGGCTTGCACGTAACGACTCGCCGAGGCAGTACTTCCCGTAAATCAGGCAGTGGGTCGTAACCTGATGCGGTGCAGGCGCTCTCGCACCCGCGCTCGAGGTGTCTCCCAATGTGATATCGCCGGTGTTTCTGGCTGCGAACATGAAAGCCAGGACCACAAACCCGGCCAGAAGCATCGCGATCCACGCTGCATCCCGGTTTTTCAGGTACTTCACGACAATTCCTCCTCAGCAAGATCGGCCACTGCGGTTACCATTTCCTGTCGCGCCCCGCTCAACGGCCATCCGGCCGGCATCTGGCGTCCACCGGGCGTCCCGCTGTATGCTCCGGCGGGATTGAGGTGCGGGTCACAACAAACGCGCCCTGAACTGAGCTGCGTGCAGCTGCACGCGTGAAACGACTGATGCAGCGCGCTATTTCAACAGGGTCATCTGCACGACCTTGAGCACGACGAGCCCCACGGCCAGCAGCAGGTAGCCGCGCAGGACTCCCATCCAGACACGCTTGGCCAGCGTCAGGTTCGGCGCCGGCAGATCGTTCAGCGGCGGCATGCGCCACGTGTCGCGTGCGCCCTCTGGCCATGCCTGGGTTGAGCCCACGGGGTCCCTGCTACCTCTGCGCAGCGCAGCCGTCACGGCATAGCCAGCGATGGCCAGCACGGTTCCGCCCGCGAGTACTACGAGAATCGTCTCACCGCTGATATCCGGGTACATCACCGACGCGGTCAGGATGATCGACAGCATCACCAGCACCCAGATCACCGCCCCTGTGAACAGGTTGAGCTTTCTGGAGTTGACCCATGGTCCGAGCACGGCCTTGTCGTTGCACAGGAGCAGCAGGAACACCGTAGCACTCGGCAGCAACACGCCGGCGAGCGTCTGGACCGCTTCGGTCAGCAGTCCGAGGGGGCTACCGGGAATCAGTACGATTACGGCAGCCAGCGCGACAATGCCGAAGTACACAAGGTAAAAGCCTTTCGCGTCCGTCACGCCCCGATGCAGCGAGTGACGGATCTTGAACACGTCGCCAATCGCATAGGCGGTCGACAGCGAGACTGCCGCTGCGCCGATGATCGCCGCATCGAAGAGCGCAATCGCAAACAGCACGGCCGAGGTACGGCCGGCGTATTTTTCAAGGCCGGTGATGACGCCGCCCGCATCCGTAAAATTGCCAAATTCGGGCTTTCCCGAGAACAGCGCGGCACTGAACGCCATCATGGCCACTGCGCCGATCAGCACCAGTGCGATGCCGATCCACAGGTCGGCTTTCTCGTACTTCATGAAGCGCGGCGTAATGCGCTTGTCGATCACATAGCTCTGCTGGAAGAACAGCTGCCAGGGTGCGATCGTCGTACCAACGATACCAATGACGAGCAGCATCACATCCGAAAGCTTCGAGTGCGCAGGCCAGTTCGGGATGAAGAAGTCGCGCGTCATCTGGCCAACCGGCGGATGTATCGACACCAGCACGGGAACAAGGAGCAGGCTCAGCGCACACAGCACGACGGCGAAGCGCTCGAAGCGCCGGAAATTCCCCGTACTGACAGCGGCCATCGTCAGCGCTGCGGCGATGCAGACGCCCGCGATACGGGAGAGGCCGAAGAAGTCGAGCACAAACGTGATGCCAATGAATTCGGTGACGATCGTGAGCGCGTTGAGCAGGAAGAGATCGATCACGCTGAACGCCCCCCAGAACTTGCCAAAGCGCTCGAAGATCAACCGCGCATGCCCGACGCCGGTGACCGCACCGAGCCGCAGGACCATTTCCTGGTTGACGAAGAGGACGGGCACGAGCAGCAGAAGCGTCCACAGCAGCGTCGTGCCGTAGTTCTGGCCAGCCTGTGTATAGGTGCTGAAGGCGCCCGCGTCGTTGTCGCCGACCATGACGATCAGGCCCGGGCCCAGAATAGCCAGCAACGTTCGAAAGCGCGCCCACCATGTCGTGCGCGGGGCGGTGTCGTGGTGGGCAATGGTGCCGAGCGCTCCCTTGATGTCGCCCAGATGGGCCGAATCGAGGACTGCGGTGCGTTCCCGCCCGAGCGTGGGTGGTGAGAGATCAGTTGGCGTAGACATTTTTATGGTTCCCGGATTGCGCTGGAACAACTCTGTGGCGGTCAAGCATGCGCGAGCGGACCGGTCGCTGGAAAAACGCGTCCGTCGCGCATGCCGAAATGGCTTACGGCCTGTTACGAGATGAGTCGGCTGACGCAGCGCCAGAATGCAGCGAAGCGGTTCGGTGTGCGGGGCTGCAGCGACAGCATGGTGTCGTAGCAGGCACGCGAGTCGTCGATGTGCGGGTTTTGCGACACGAGAAGGCCAAAGTTCATGATGTTCTCCGTGCGTCTGGCAGGACGCGAAACGTGGGGCGCGGGCAGACACGGAGACCGGCGCATCATGGGCGCCGTGAGGTGCGTGCTACCCGTTTGCCCTGATGAAAAGCAGGGATGAGCGGCATATGGGGTAACTGTCACAGTCCGGCATTTCGGCTCCTTTCTGGCGCCAGATGCGCCCGTACAGGTTCACGCGCTGCTCACAGGGAGCAGATGCGCACGCGAGTGGGACTCGCGTCACGATGCCATTGACTTCGCGCAAGCACGCGGGTCGATGGCGCTTTCTGGGGTGCACGGGGCTGCGTTACTGCGGCGCGCACCGTCTGCCTGACGGCAGGACGGCGGCTGATAGGTGAGCGCGGGGACGTCCTGCCAGTCAGGCAGCGAAACGGATCAAAGGTCGACTACTGCAGGTGTCCAAGGCAATTGCCCCGTCCGTGAAGATTGTTGGATTGTAGGGGGTGGGGGTATCCTGAGTCAACCGGATCTAAGCTGGGGGCAAAAAATTCGTGTTGCGTGCCGATCCTGGCCCCATGAATCGCCAATTCAGGCGGTTTTGTGGGTGACGCGGTCATCGCCACGGGTCCAACTCGATCAACGAACGGGCATGATGCCGGAGAATTTCCGGCCAAATAATATACCTATACCCCCTATATCTTTGTAAATGTGCTACAGTCCCGTCCAGTCTTCACGGAGATGCCTTTCATGAGCCACACAATTCGCGAGAAACAGAAGCTGCTCAACCGGGTGCGCCGCATCAAGGGGCAGCTCGAAGCGGTGGAGCGCTCGCTCGAGGAAGAGCGCGGTTGCTCCGAGGTGCTGCAGCAGATTACGAGCTGCCGTGGCGCGATGAATGGTCTTCTGGCAGTGGTGCTGGAGGACCATGTCCGAACTCATCTGGTCGATGCCGATCCGTCGCACGGGCATGTCAGCGGCACAGAGGAGCTGATCGAAGTGATCCACAGCTATTTCAGGTAAGAGGGCAACATGAGCGATTTCCAGAGCGCAGCCTTTGGCGCCGGACACGATCACATCTATCTCGGCGCGGCACACGCGCAGAACGAGCGGCGGACCTGGGCAGTCATTGCGCTTTGCAGTGCGATGATGGTGGCCGAGATTCTTGGCGGCAGTCTGTTCGGCTCACTGGCGCTGGTCGCCGACGGTCTGCACATGTCAACGCACGCGGGTGCCATGCTGATCGCGGCGCTTGCTTACACTTACGCGCGCCGGCACGCGTCGGATCCGCGCTTCGTGTTTGGAACCGGCAAGCTTGGCGATCTGGCGGGGTTCACCAGCGCCATCGTGCTGGCGATGATTGCGCTGCTGATCGCCTATGAGGCGGTATCCCGTTTCTTTTCGCCGGTGCCAATCCATTTCGGGGAAGCGATTCCCATCGCGGTGGTCGGACTGCTGGTCAACCTGGCGAGCGTCTGGCTGCTGAGCGGTGACCATCACGGTCATGGCCACGGGCATGCGCATGGACATGGGCACGGTCACGGTCACGGCCATGGCGACGAAGATCACGGCGACCATGCTCATGACGATGAGGTCCGGCGCATATTCACTCCGTCTGGCGTGTTCGAGGTTTCGGTTTTCGAGGACGGCGTGCCGCCCGTCTTCCGCATAACGCCGGCGACGGAGGATTCGCGCCTGGCCGCAGACGGGGTTTCGGTCACGACGGTACGCCCGGACGGCGCACGTCAAGCGTTCACGTTCGTTGACCGGGGCGGCTACCTGGAGTCAACCGACCAGATTCCGGAGCCGCACGAGTTCAAGGCCGTCGTCCGGTTGAGCGACGGCTTGCACGAACTCGCCTTCGAGGAGCATGAGCACGACCATGACGACGCAGTCACCGCTGCGAACCGGGATCACAATATCCGTTCGGCGTACGTCCACGTGATCGCGGATGCAGCCGTCTCCGTGCTGGCCATCATTGGGCTGGTGCTGGCGCGTACGTTCGGCTGGATGTGGATGGACCCGCTTGCCGGCGTGATTGGCGCACTGGTGATCGCGAACTGGTCGTGGGGTTTGATGCGCGACACGGGCGGGATTTTGCTCGACATGAATCTGGACCGCAAACTGTCTGACAATGTCCGTCGCACGATCGAGGGCCATGGCGACCGGGTAATCGACCTGCACGTATGGCGCCTGGGACCCGGTCACATGGGCGCGGTGGTGTCGGTTGCGACTACCGAGCCGCAACGCAGCCCTGGCTTCTATCACGCAGCACTCAAACGCTTCCGGGGCTTGTCGCACGTGACGGTGGAAGTCAACCCGACGCGTGTCGCAGCCTGAGCGATGGCCGTCAGGTCACCGTGCATCGACGTGTGCGTCATGGATGGTCGGACAGGGTTCTGCACCGGCTGCCTGCGCACACGCGATGAAATCCGCAACTGGAAGACAATGACGGACCATCGGCGGCATCAGGTCATCAACGATCGCGCGCGACAGCAGGCAAAACTTGTACGAGGGCCGGCGCACGGCGATGGCCGGGGCGCCACGGGCTCTGGAACTCCGGAATGACGAAGTGCGGTGTAGCGCCGTGAAACACACTTGCCTGAAGGGCGCCGCAGCCGCCTTGTACGGCCACACTAACACTACCGGCGACGCCCCGTTGCTATAGCAGATGGCGTCAGACCCGGAGCATATCAACCTGACCGGCGACTCCCGGCGGCTTCCGCAGCGCCAGGACTGGCTTGCGCGAATTCAGGCCGTTGCTGCCGCGGCAGCAGGCTTGACGTGCCTTATGTTCTCTGAGGCCGCCGCTGGAGCCAAACCAGCGCGATGGTCACGGCGCAAAAAGCGGCGCCCGCATAGGGGTGCCGTCAAGATTCGGACTTTTTCGTACGTTTAGCGGCGAGATCGTCAGGTTAGGGTCTTCGACACGGAGAAACGTGTGTCCACCAATGAGGAAGTCAACCCTAACGTGACGCGCTTTGGTCGCAGGCCTGACGTCAGGTTGAAGCATGCCTCAGCCTGACACCCGACGCGTGACTGAGCGCACCGATGCGCAGATCACCGGGGCGCCCGGAACGCGCGCAGCGCCCATGTGAGCGACAAGGCAAAAAACGCCAGCAGCACGACCACGGCGATGCCCTGATGCTGGCTGACGAGTGCTCCGGCCGCCGTGCCGGACAGTGCCAGCAGCACGATCGGCAAATGGCATGGGCACGTGAGCGCCGCGAGCGCACCCCAGAGCCAGGCGCGCCAGCGGGCGCTACGAGTTAATCCGGGTGCAGTTGGATCACGCACGGTTTGTGCTCCCCGCGTTTCGCAGGCAGGTGGCCCCCAACAGCCGCTCGGCACACTCGCGGCCCACGGCGAAGGCGTCCCGGACGCTCACAACCTCGATGCCGGGGCGTGTCGCGGCCCACTGCTGACCCGCGGCGGCAGAGGCAAAGAAATGCACATGACAGCAGAACGCAGCGCGGATGTCAGGCGTGTTCTGCGGGAGGATCAGCGACACGGCCGCGCCCGTCGGCTCGATGTCCTCTATCGCGGTGGGCGTGACCGTGAGCGAGACCGGTGTGCCGGTGGCGGCACATCGCGAGACCACGTGGGCCGTCCGGTCGATCAGCGCCGGGAAGAACAGCGTATCGAAGGCACACCACGTGTACAGGCGCCGGCCGTCGACCTCGAAAGTGTGCGGGGTCTCACGCAACGTCAAGCCGTAGCCGACGACGTTGCCATAGTCGTCCCACTCCGTGCTTACCGCCTGTTCGAGTGCCACGCTCACCCGCTCGATGGGCCAGTCCAAGGCCAGGGCCAATGCGGCCGGAGAAACCGGCGCCCCCTTGCTGAGTTCACGCAGCAGCACGACAAAGAGATCTGCAAAGCCTTCCAACTGGTTGGCCATCGCCAGGCGCTCGACCAGTTCGGCCGTATGGCGCGCAAGGTTCATCGTCGTCCCCCCACAGGTTATCCCGCGCAGCATGAGAGCTGCTTCACATCCTTCGAGAAGGTCTGCGCAGCGAGCTTGAGCCCCTCGACCATTGTCAGGTACGGGAACAGCTGGTCGGCGAGGTCCTGCACGGTCATCCTTGCGCGGATCGCGATCGCGGCCGTCTGGATGAGTTCGCCCGCCTCGGGCGCCACCGCCTGCACGCCGATGAGCCGGCCGGTGCCGGCTTCCGCCACCAGCTTGATGAAGCCGTGCGTGTCGAAGTTCACCAGCGCACGTGGGACATTGTCGAGCGTTAGGGTGCGATTGTCGGTCTCGATGCCCGCCCGGTGCGCCTGCGCCTCGCTGTAGCCAACCGTCGCAACCTGTGGCTCAGTGAAGACGACCGTCGGCATCGTATCGAGATTGAGACGTACATCACCTCCGGTCATGTTGATCGCCGCGCGTGTACCGGCAGCCGCCGCGACATAGACGAACTGCGGCTGGTTGGTGCAGTCGCCCGCCGCATAGATATCCGGTGCGCTCGTGCGCATGCCGCCGTCGATCACGATGGCGCCGCGCTCGTCGAGCTGCACGCCGGCGCCCGCCACATTCAGACTACCGGTGTTGGGAGCACGACCTGTTGCCACCAGCAACTGGTCGGCCCGCAGCTCGCCGTGGTTCGTGGTGACGACGAACTTGCCATCGGCGTGCGACACGTGGGTTGCCTGGGTCTGTTCCAGCACCTCGATGCCCTCGGCGCGAAAGGCGGCCGTCACGGCTTCGCCGATCGCCGGGTCCTCCTGGTAGAGCAGCGTGTGACGGGCCAGGACCGTAACATGGCTGCCCAGCCGTGCAAATGCCTGGGCCAGTTCCAGTGCGACTACCGACGAGCCGATCACAGCCAGTCGCTCGGGAATCGCGTCGTTCACCAGCGCTTCGGTCGAGGTCCAGTACGGCGTGTCCTTCAGGCCCGGAATCGGCGGCACTGCGGCAGTTGCACCTGTGGCAATCAGGCAGCGATCGAACGACACCGTACGTTCGCCGCCGGCGGTCAGCGTGATCGTGAGCGAATGGCTTCCCGTGAACCGCGCCTCGCCGTGCAGGACGTTGATGTTCGGGCTCGTGTCGAGAATGTTTTCATATTTGGCGTGGCGCAGCTCGTCCACGCGCGCCTGCTGCTGGGCGAGCATGCGCGGCCGGTCAATGGCCGGTGCCGTCGCGGTAATGCCCGCGTCGAAGGGACTCGTCTGCCGCAGATACGCGATATGGGCGGCACGGATCATGATTTTGGAGGGCACGCAGCCGACGTTCACGCAGGTGCCGCCGATGGTGCCGCGCTCGATCAGCGTCACCTGCGCGCCGTTTTCGGCAGCCTTTAGCGCAGCCGCCATGGCAGCGCCACCACTGCCGATCACGGCGACCCGCAGCGCGCTATCACCGCCGCTACGCTTCCCACCAGTTTCCGCCGAGCCGGGCGTCTTGCCGGGCAGGCCTGCTGAGTGGGGTGGCACGTCAGCCACCCTGGCGTGATAGCCGGCTGTCGTCACCGCGGCAGTCAGCGTGTCGTGACTAACCCCTTCATCGACCGTCAGATCGGCTAGGGCTTTGGAATAGGAGACCGCTGCCGAGCGCACGCCGGGCACCTTTTCCAGCGCCTGCCTGACATGCTCGGCGCAGGAAGCGCAGGTCATCCCGTCAATCTTCAAGGTCATCATCGCCTTGCTCCGTTCTTTCATGGATTTAGTTAGATGCGCCACTACTCAACCCTTGCGCACGCTGCCCGTGCACGAATCACACGTATCGGTGGCACAGACGCGTTGGGCCGGGGAGAACAGGTCCCAGAGCGATGTCGCCACCATAATGGCGAGACCGGGATAGAGCAGCCAGCCGCTGCGCTCGCCATAGGCGCGCATCACAAACACGGCTGCCAGCACCAGCAGCGGCCCGATCAGGCCGGGCACGGTACGGCGCCACTGCCGATGCTTGAGCCAGCCGACCGCATTGGCGAACAGCGCGACGCCGGCGAAGGCCGGTAGCAGGATGCGGATGAACAACCCTTCGTACTGGCTCAGGAAGCCCAGACCAATGGTGGCGCCCAGACTGGCGATCGCGGGAAGCAGCTCGCACAGCCCATCGCCGACACGATGCTGCCAAGCAAACCGGCCTTATCGGCCGCGCGCGTGACGAATGACATTGCAGTACCTCTGTAGTTTCAGGGCTTGACCGACGACGGATAGCCCGCGTCCGCCGTAGCCTTGGTCAGTGCCTGGACGCTCGTCTTGCCATCGTCGAACGTCACGACGGCTTCGCGCTGCTCGAAACGGACATCCGTTTTTTCGACGCCCGTAACTTGGGACAGCGCGTGTTTGACCGTAATGGGGCAGGCGGCACACGTCATGCCGGGCACAGACAGCGTAACCGTCTGCGTCGCGGCCCAGACCGGGACGGCAACAACGGCGAGCGCGAGTGCTGCAAGCAGCTTTTTCATGATGAACTCCAGGTTCAATAGAACAGGGGCAGTACGTAGGGGAAACCAACCGCGATCAGTACCAACGCGACAACGATCCAGAAGATGAGCTTGTACGCGGCGCGCACCTGTGGAATCGCGCACACCTCGCCGGGCCTGCACACCGCAACGGGCCGAAAGATGCGTCGGCCGGCGAAGAACAACGCCACCAGTGCCACGCCGATGAAAGCCGGCCGCCAGGGTTCGAGCAAAGTCAGATTGCCGATCCAGGCGCCGCTCACACCCAGCGCGACGAGCACCAGTGGCCCGAGGCAGCAGGTCGACGCGAGGATAGCGGCCAGTCCGCCGGCGGCAAGTGCGCCGCGCCCATTCTGCTGTTCCGCCATACGCTGCCCTTCCGAATATCCACTGAGTAGCGTAACCTTACTTCCGTACCTATGTACGGAGTCAAGCGGTATGGATAACGGTAGCGAAAGCCTGACCATCGGCGCCTTCGCGAAGGCCGCCGGCGTCAATGTGGAGACGATCCGGTTCTATCAGCGCAAGGGATTGCTGCTGGAACCGGATAAGCCGTATGGCAGCATTCGCCGCTATGGCGAAGGCGATGTGACGAGGGTTCGGTTCGTCAAGTCGGCCCAGCGGCTGGGCTTCAGCCTCGACGAAATAGCGGACCTGTTGAAACTGGAGGATGGGACGCATTGCGACGAGGCGAGCAGCCTCGCGGAGCACAAGCTCCGCGACATTCAGGACAAACTCGCCGATCTCGAACGCATGGAAGCCGTGCTCACCCAGCTCGTGTGCGCGTGCCATTCGCGCAAGGGCAACGTGTCGTGTCCGCTGATTGCCTCATTGCAGCGAGGCGAAGAACCACGTGACGTCGGCGCCGCGTAAGTGCCATTCGCCATTAACGTACGCAAAAGTCCGTTTCTTGAGGGCACCCGTTACCGGGCGCGATCACGGTCGCTGCTGCGATGCTGACCGGGCTTGCCGGCTACGGCGTGAGTCTGGTGTTCTTTGTGATCGCGCTCCGGCACCTCGGTCAGCCCGGGCCGGCGCCTACTTCTCGGTTGCGCCGCTTTTCGGCGTGGCGCTATCGTTGCTTATCTGGCCCGAGTGGCCGTCCGTGTCTTTCTGGATCGCCACCGCCATGATGGCGCTGGGCATTTGGCTGCACGTGCGTGAACGACATGAGCATGAGCATACGCACGAGCCTCTCGAACACACGCATCGCCATCGCCACGACGAACATCACCAGCACGAGCACGATTTCCCATTCGATAGCGATGAACCCCATACCCATCCGCATGTGCACCTGCCCATCACCCATTCGCATGCACACTTCCCGGATGTGCATCACCGGCACAAGCATTAGGTGCGCGAACTGAGCGCGTGCAGAACGGCGAGCAGGCGATATGCCACGGGCAAGACGAAGATTACGAGGTGCCGTTCCCGCTCTGATCAGAGGCTAGAAGCTTCGGCAGTCGGCGCCGGTGTACCCTTGGGGCATTACAACTTGTGTCAAACTCTTTTGTCGCAAAATGCTTCTGCGAATTGTGTTGGATTGCGTTAGTGTCAAGCTCTATTTCATCGGTGCCTAACCCAGTAGATCGCTAAGCATCTGATTTTATTGTGCGCGCTGTGTCAAACTCTATTGTTCGTTCACAGGTGGCACTGGTCGTGTTGAGCGCGCTGAACGGCGCACACGCGGCGTCGTACGTCGTTGATGTTCAGTTCCCCGGCGACGCGAGCGCAAAGCCCGCCACGCTCAATCTGGAAGACCACGGTAAGCCACAAACGGCTAAAGGCCCTGGCGGTCTGTTCGTGGCGGTCGCAGCGCAGCAGGCGCTCGAAAGCAAGCTGCTTGAATCGCGGGTTAACGTGATCGACAACGTAGGCACCGACCGGGCCGTGGGTACAGGCGTGACAACGCAGTATCTGGCGCTGAACCGACCTCTGACGCTGCAAAGCCCCGCTGGGGCCGGTGTTGTGTTAACGCTCAAGCAGATTCGCGAATTACCATCGGAAAAAGCAACATGCGCGACTTCTTTGAGAAATGCCTGGTCTTCGGGGGAATCATTCTCGCGTTCTGGCTGTTGACCTTCGACCGGCGCAGCCCAATGCAAAGGCGCAAGGAGGACGCGCGACAGCGCGCGTGGGATGACGAACGACGACGCAACGACGACGCTGCTGCCGCTTATCAAGCACAGCACAATCGGCACGATCACCACCGGTAGGAAAACGGGGAACATCAATGCCAACTATTCAAGGAAAGCATGTGAGCAAGAAAATCTCGGTCGGACTGACTCCGGTCGTCGCGCTCGCGTTTACGGCATTCGGGTTCGGATTTGCAGTAGAAGCCTCGCTGTCGGTTGGTCCGAAGATGACCGTGCCGCTGCTCTGCTCCATTTTTGCATTCGGCGCGGTGATTGTCGCGGTCGTCCTGAGCGCACGGGAATCCAACGGCTGATGCAACGGAAAGCAGAAAGCATGGATACGAGCAACGAGAAGACCACCGGAACAACGGCAGAGCGGCAAGCGGTTCCTCCACTGAAGGTCTATCTGATTGCGCTCGCGGTTGTCGGCGCGGGGATCATGATCGTCCACGAAGGGCCGATGCACATCGCAGGCAGAGTGATCACGTCGCTGCAAAAGCTGGTTCTTGGCATCTGAGTGTGCATAGGAAAAAGATCATGGCAAGCGAGCGACTGAATTTGGAGCAGGCTGCGAACGCGATTGGCGATGCCATGTACGCAATGCTTCCGGGTGGCGAGGTTCAGGTTGAGCCTGCGAGTGACGGCTTTGGCGTAGAGATTGTGCGCATCATTGCCGGGGTAGAGGGGCGCGGCGATGGCACGCGCTCGATGCTGGCCGCAACTGCACTTGCAGACCGGCTCGGTGTTTGCGTGACGCTGACCCCGGACGGCAGCTACTACGAAGATGCGGATGCGGCAGCAGCGCGGTTGACCGAGTTCTATTCGCGATTCGGATTCCGTCAGCACGCCTTCGGTACGATGCTGCGCGAACCCGTCAACTTCAATTGAACGGAAAACAGGAGCAACAGGTGGACCGCATAATTCTTACACCGGCGATCGTGGCGGACCTCGTTAGCGACTGTCTGGGAACAACAAAGGTCCTTGCGATCGTCGGGGCGTGTCAAACCGGCAAGACGATATCGCTGAAGCAATGGACGGAAGCATGCTGCGCGCAAGGGACCGCTCGGGTGGCCTACGTGGACTGCCACACTCTCCTGGTCAAGGACAAGGTTGAAGTCGCCTTCGAGGGTCAAACGCGAGATGCAGCGGTCGGACACTATCCTTTGTTCGACCTCAACGGCGCCGACATCGTGGTTGTCGATGAGCCGCTACAGAACCGTGAGCTTGTGGGGCGGTTATTCGCGCATGTCGAACCGAGCGGAAGCGCTTTCATGCACCGGCTGTTGGTGTTGCCACTTCAGACGGAGAAGGCCATCGATCGCTTTGCCATTCCGCGCTCGGCGGTCCGTGTGTACTCGGTCGCCGGTTTGCCTCTGTAACCACGGAAAACATGAGCCAAAGCACAGAAGCTGGCAAGCTGCCCGGATGGACGGTGTTGGTGTCGCTGCTCGGGTGCGCAATTGCCCTGATGATCCTGCTGGCGTGCCGACACATCGGCCTGTCGTGGTGGATCGGCGTGCCGGCCGCGATCGCGGTTACGGTTGCCAGCGTCTTTTTGGACCGCGCCATCGAGCGCAGGTGCGCCCCGTCAGGGCGCACGAACTGATCGGAAAATTCGAATGACTCAGATTTGTGCGGTATGCAGGGCGAGGCGTGGTGCTGGGATTCGCATTTTGGCCGCAATCGTCGTGGAGATCGCCAGTTTTGCGGTTGCTCGCCACTTCGATTCGGATCTGATAGCAGCGTTTGGCGCGGCCACCACGATCATGATGCTTTGGTCGCCGTGTCGAGTCCTTTGGCGGCTGAACGAGACGACCTGCAAATAACCACGGAACACACGACGATGAAAGGCAAGTACGTATTGTCATGTGGCGCGCTCGGAGGCCGCAGCCCGAAGACAGGGAAGCGCGTCGGTGAACGGCATCGCTGGAGCGGTGGCGGATGGGGCAAAGGACACTGCGAGTTTTGCTTCAGGACGCTCGATCAGGTTCTCGTCGACGACATACCGAAAGCGGGCTCGACGCAGCACCTTGAACGTGCGCTGGCCTCAGCCAAATGACCAAGGAAAAACATGGACTGCATTGACGAGAGAGCCGTGCCCGAGGGTTGGTCAGTGGAACAGCATTCGGGCTTCCCGCATGTTGTCGTCCTCTCCCGGCCGGCCGGCGGCTGCGTCAGCATCAACATGAAGAAGCGGATCTTCGGGCCCGGTTACGGTTGCCCGCACGTCGCGATGGGCGGTGCACCGACGTATGAGGGACGCGCATGGAAAGCGCGCATTGTGACGGACGCCGTGGCGTGGCTTGATCGCCAGATGGCATGACGCTGCGGAAAACAGGAAACGTGATGACCTTGAACATCATTCGAACCGTTGAAGTCGTCGGCCTGATCGCGGTGAGCGCTTGGGGCATCCGGGTAGGCAAATGGCGACTTACGGTCCTGCCTCTCACGTGCGCCGCTTTGCTGGGTGCGGTGATGGCCGCCGGCTACTAGGAAAACGCAGCGAGAACGCAACCATGGCAAACGGCTATACCGCACTGTACGGGAGTGCTTTCGAGAAGGTCGAGCGGCAGCTACTCGCCGACGGCTACGTTTGCGCATTCGCCTGTACATACGGCGAGCCCGCCGGTCCGGTTCCGAAGGACCTGGGAAGGACCGGTAAGGAGGGCGGTTGGGAGATGCGGCGCAAACTGAAAGATTGGTCTTCGAAGCATGGGGTCCGCGAGTACAAGATCGTCCGCAACACAAGTTATGTCCGCGACTTGCATGGCGACGTCTATGAGCTTTGGGTGAAGCGCTCAGAGATCGACGTGATTGATGCAATCGTGCGAACAGCTAGCAATTAGGAAAAAGTCATGAGTATCGAGACACCCGAGAGCCAGTCCGCTGCAGAGGCTGCGGACGATAAGGCGCTAGTTGATCTAGCCTTGAAAAAGGACTGTCCTGCTAATTGGCTGGCCAAGGCGTGCCGTGTGGGTTGCGTTGCTGCGGGTCGCCGGGAACGTTTGAGGGCCATGCTGTCTCAGCGGCTGGCCGAATCCGCGCCGAACTGATCGGAAAACGCAATGAATCTGCTACAGCCAAACAAACAGTGGATCGAACTCGCCGACGCCGCGATCCGAAAGGTCAATCCGAGTGCCGCCGAAGTCGTACAAGCGACGCGTGGTTTCGCTGTGCTGGGGCGTGAAGGCGTGCTTACCGCGCGTCTCTCCGATGGAACCCAGTGGCGGATCGACGGGCAGGACGTGCGACAGCTTACCGCCGACGAAATCGCCGCTCGAGCTCGGCTCCACGAGTCGTTTCAGTGAGACGACGGAAAATTACTGTAACGAAAGGGCATCCCCATGAGTTCACTGAAAGAAGTCTGCATCACCGCTGCAAAGAAGGTTTTTGACAACCGCGCCGATGTCGAAGAATTCGCGCAAGGTTATCTCGAATCCGCAATTCATCGTTTCGCCAAGGATACTAGCGAAATACCGCCCAACGTCCTGGCAAACATCGCAGAATGCGCAGCATGGTTCATTTACGACGAAAGCATCGAGAAGCAGATTTCGATTCCTCTGCCCGCGCGGCGAGACATGGTCGCAGCGCATCTCCGTGAGCGGTTCCCGCTGTACGCTGCAAGCTAACGCCGGGAAATTCATGGCGACGATTCCACGACCCCGCAAGCCGCGTTATGTCGTTCGCGATAGCGCAGGGCGAGCGTTGCGCGAGACCGATTCGAAGCTGACCGCCTGGTGGGTCTGGTTCAAAAATCGACGCGATGGCGCAATCGCACATGACCGCCTTAGCTGGATCGAGGACGAAAGAAGCTGGTTGCGTTGCGGCGTTGTTACAAGCGATGGCGGCGCCGGAGCCGATTGGATGGCCGAGTACGATCTAGAAGTCGTCAAGGTTGATTGAGACGTATCGGAAAACAATGGAACAGAGCAACTGGCGCGAGTTTGTCGCGGGCGAAGAATGGTTCTCCGGACGGGCGCTGTGGTTATGGGCGCCATCTTGGGAAGCCCCTCGCTTGGCGACAGCGGATCGCGGAGACGATTTCGAGTGGTTCTACGCGAGCGGACCCAAGCTTGAGGACGCTGGGTGGGAGTTTCCCACGCACTGCTGCGACCCAACGCCGCCCGCACCGCCGGCAGCCTGCAAATAGAACGGAAAATTACTCCATGAAGAAACTTGCTGCGCTACTCGCCTGCCTCGCGCCACTTGCGGCAACGGCGCAAGTGCAATGGGCGATCCCTGGCGTCACGGTGCCTGCGCCGGTAGATCGCTCGCCCCCCGCGTCGGCGGTTGACGCAGACGGCGCGTACATCGAATACAAGGCCATGTTGTCGGACGGAAAGGCCGCGACTGAACTAGGGCGTTATTCGAGCGCGTCTGATTGCTTTCATCGGCTTGAACGTGCATCTGCTTCGCCCGAATTTACCAGCGCAATCCGTCAGCATCCAATTCTCGAATTGGTCTGCGTCGCGACGCGCCAGAAGGCTTAGGAAAATAGACGATGACAAATACGGATCAAACTGGCTCAACGCCGCACGACAGCATGTCGCGGAGCGAACTGTTTTCTCGCGCTGTTTGCGTGGTTGCCACAGGCGCTATCTGGATTCTCACGGTGTGCGGCATCGTGATAGTGGGGCTTGCTGTCGCAACGTCGCTGGTCGGCCAACTGAACGTTCTGGCGATGCTCTGTATTGCGCCGGTCGCTGTCTCGACGTGCCTGGGTTTCGGCGTGTTGTCGAACGGCATTCATAGCTGGCTTCTCTCGCTGTTCGGCATGGAGCCGATTCAGCAGGCCGACCGTGTGTTACCTGCGGATTGAATCGGAAAATAGGATCGGTCATGGACGAAGAAGACAATCGGACGTTTAAGCAGCGGTGGCTGTCTTTGACAGTCGGGGTCTGGTGTTGGCTAGCACCGGTGGCGGTGATTGTTTGCGCGGTTGCCAAACTGGCATCGGTCGAGGGCGCAGAGTCGATGCCGTGGGGCGCAATCATCGTTGGCCCTGCGATCGCGGTTGCGCCTAGCATCGCGATATTCTGCGCATGGCTGACGTTCATGACACATCGCTGGGACTGGCACGACTAGGAAAATTCGCCGCCATGCGCGGCACTAGAGAACTTGGTGACGCCTAATTTAGATGGGAACGGGAGGGGCGATGAACACGGACGGAATGAAGCTCCCGCGTGGGGTCAATGCGCGATTCATTTCCGGTATGCTCGAATGCTGGCAATACCAGGACCACGATGCTTCGTACCACGCGCGCTGGGACTCGAACGTCAATGGCATGCGCATGGTGTTCGGCGATTATCCGCCTTCCCTTTTTAGCAAGGATTCCGGTCTGAATCAGCATGGTCATACGATAGAGCAATGGCTGGAGATCGGTCGCAATATCGCCCTTGGCTTCTTCGGAGCCGCCGAAGTGGTTGCGCGCGCACGCGGCGTCACTGGTAAAAAATAGAACGGGCAATTCGATGCCGCACGACCTTGCTATTTGGGTGATCTACGACAGCCCGATCGATCTGCCGGGCCGATTCGTTGCGCGGAAATGGCTGCTTGATCGGCCGACCAGCGAGTTGCTGCAGGGCAAGACACTTACCGAGTTGCGCGGCAAGCTGCCGGCCGGATTGACCCGCCTTCCGCGCGATCCGAGCGACGACGCGAAGATCGTAGAGTCGTGGATCTAACGAGAAAAACACGATGAATCCGCTGTGACCAAACAGACTATGGATCGAACAGGCTGACCTCGCGATCCGAAGGGTCGACCCGACGGCTTCGGAAGGCGCGCCTCGCCGATGGAACCGAGTGGCGGATCGACGGGCAGGACGTGCAGCAACTTACCGCCGACGATATCGCCGCTCGAGCGCGGCTCCGCGAATCGTTTCAGTGAGACGACGGAAATCACGCGAGGGGCTGATCATGGAAAACGGCGAACCCGCGCTCCACGGGAGTGCTTTCGAGAAGGTCGAGCGTCACCTGCTCGCGGACGGCTACGTCGACTTCCACTGGCGATGCTCCAGCGACTGATCAGGGTTTCAACAAAACTCCCGTGACGTTGTCGGAAGCGCACCGAGCAACTCGGTTCTGTCGACGAGTTTGCTCGCGATCAGGTGTCGCACTTTCCCTTCGGCCTGCCATACGCCGTATACCGCCAGCAGCGCAGCGCCGAGCGCCTCCTTCCGAAACTTCTCAAGCAAGCCGGGCCAGAGGATCACGTTCACCTGGCCTGTCTCGTCCTCGAGCGTCATGAAGAGCACGCCGTTCGCCGTTCCCGGTCGCTGTCGTACCGTGACCAATCCGCACGCGCGCGCGAGCTGCCCGCTTCGCAGGGTTGCCAGCTGCTCGGCCGACTGCAGGTGATCCAGCGCGAGGCGATCACGCAGCAGCGCCAGCGGATGCCTGCCGAGCGTGAAGCCCATCGCGCGATAGTCCGTCACGATCTCGTGGCCCTCAGATGCTTGAGGCAACGCCGGCACCGCGTCGTCACGTTCGGTGCCGCGCAGCAGATCTCGATCAGGAACGGCAGCGGCGGCCAGCCAGAGCGCGTCGCGTCGGTTATCGCCGGCGAGCGAGCGAAGTGCGTTCGCGCCCGCGAGCACCTGCAGGTCGTGCCGATCAAGCTGCGCGCGGCGCGCGAGGTCCGAGATATCGACGAATGGCCGCGCTGCGCGTGCGAGCTCGATGCGGCCGGCGACGTCCTCGCGCATGCCGCGCAGCAGCGAGAAGCCGAGGCGCACGGGCGCCGACGTGGTCGGCCCTTCGATCGCAGAATCCCACGTGCTCACGTTGACGTCGACGGGCAGCACTTCAACGCCGCGGCGCTTCGCGTCCTGCAGGAGCTGCGACGGTGTGTAGAAGCCCATCGGTTGGCTGTTGAGCAGTGCGGCTAGGAAGACGGCTGGTTCGTGTCGGCGCAGCCAGGCGCTCGAGTAAACGAGCAGCGCGAAGCTGGCCGCGTGGCTCTCGGGGAAACCGTATTCACCGAAGCCCTTAATCTGCGCGAAGATCGACTCGGCAAACTCGCGATCGTAGCCGCGCTCGAGCATGCCGTTCACGAGGCGTTCGTGGTACGGCTCGAGCCCACCCTTGCGCTTCCATGCGGCCATCGCGCGGCGCAGCTGGTCGGCCTCGCCTGCGGAAAAGCCGGCCGCCAGCATCGCGACCTGCATCACCTGCTCCTGGAAGATCGGCACGCCGAGCGTGCGCGCCAGCGCCCTCTCCATGCCTTCCGACGGAAACGTGACGGGCTCTAGTCCCTGGCGTCGGCGGAGAAACGGGTGCACCATGCCGCCTTGCACCGGGCCCGGCCGCACGATCGCGACTTCGATCACCAGGTCGTAGAAGCACTGCGGCCGCAGACGCGGCAGCATCGACATCTGCGCGCGCGACTCGACTTGGAACACGCCCATGCTGTCGCCGTCGCACAGCATGTCGTAGGTCGCCTTGTCCTCGGCCGGGATGTCCTGCAGCTCGAATGTCTCGCCGCGCTTCTCCGAGATCATGTCGAGCGCGCGGCGCACCATCGAAAGCATGCCGAGCGCCAGGACGTCGATTTTCAGGATGCCGAGCGCCTCGATATCGTCCTTGTCCCACTGGATGATCGAGCGATCTTCCATCGCTGCGTTCTCGACTGGCACGAGGCGCGTGAGCTTGCTGCGGCTGATCACGAAGCCGCCCGAGTGCTGCGACAGGTGCCGTGGATAGCCGAGCAGCTGCGCGGCAAATCCGGCCCACTGCTGATTCAGCGGCGCTTCGGGATCGAGGCCAGCCTCGGCAAATCGCTGCAGCAGATCGGCGCGCGAATCGAACCACCTATGCTGCTTCGCGACGCGGTCCACGATCGCCGGATCCACGCCGAGCGCCTTGCCGGCTTCCCGCAACGCGCTGCGCGGCCGGTACGTCGTGACGGCGGCCGTCAGCGCTGCGCGATCGCGACCGTACTTGCGGTAGATGTACTGCATGACCTCTTCGCGACGCTGATGCTCGAAATCGACGTCGATGTCCGGCGGCTCGTTGCGCTCCTTGGAGATGAATCGTTCGAACAGCATCGATTGCCGCGACGGATCGACTTCGGTCACGCCGAGGCAGTAGCAAACGGACGAGTTCGCAGCCGAGCCGCGTCCCTGGCACAAGATGCCTTGCTCGCGCGCGAACTGCACGATGTCGTAGACGGTCAGAAAATACGCCTCGTACTTCAGGTCGGCGATCAGTTGCAGTTCGTGCTCGATCTGCGCCTGAACGTCGATCGGGATGCCGGCAGGGAAGCGCCGCCGCGCACCGATGTAGGTCTGCTCGCGCAGGTATGTCGTCGCGTCGGTGCCGGCCGGTACCAGTTCGTCGGGATACTCGTACTTCAGGTCGTCGAGGGAAAACGTACAGAGCTGCGCGACGCGTACTGTTTCCTCAAGCGCGCCGGCGGGATAGATGTTGGCGAGCCGCAGCCGCGATCGCAGGTGACGCTCCGCATTCGGTGCGAGCTCATACCCGCACTCCGATACCGGTCGGCCGACCCGGATTCCGGTCAGCACGTCCTGCAGCGGCTTGCGCGACCGGACGTGCATGAGCGGCCAGCTGGTGGCCACCACCGGCACGCCGTGGCGCGCGGCGACGCGCTCGACCACGCCGCGGTGGATGTCATCCATCGCGCGTGCGTGTAGCGTCAGCGCGACCCATGCGCGATCGCCGAACACGCGCGTTAACCATTCGACCTGCGCGTCGAGGCGCCGCTCGTTGGCGGGGAAGTCGGGCGACAGGATCGCCAGGCAATCTGGCAAACCGCGCAGGTGGCTGTGCGGCACTTCCGGGTGTTCGAGATCGAGCCGCCCCAGCCGGTACGTGCCTTTCTTGCCCCGCATGCGGCCGAGCGAAATGAATTCGCAGAGGTTGCCGTAACCGACGCGGTTCGTCGCGAGCGCGGTGAAGGCGAGCGCGGGCAAGCCATCGGCGGCCGTCAGCCGGAAGTGCGAGCCGACGATCAGCGGCACGTTCGCCGCCTTCGCTTCGACGTGCGCGCGCACGACGCCGGCGAGCGAGCATTCGTCGGTGATCGCGATCGCGCTGTAGCCGAGCTGGGCCGCGCGCGCGACGTATTCCTCCGCGCGCGATGCACCGTGCAGGAAGGAGAAGTCGCTTGCGACTTGGAGTTCAGCGTAGGCGGGCAGGGCGCCGAAATTGCCGGCGTTCATGGTGGATCAACCGAACAGGCCGTGCAGGAAGAAGCGCGCTTCGCTCTCGTCGCTGGCCGTCGGCCGCTCCTTGTAAATCCAGTAGCAGATACCGTTGTCGTCCTCGGCGACGAAGTAGTCGCGCGTCACGGTCTGCCCATCCTGCCAGCCGCCTTCGATGCGCTCGCCGGGCGATACCATGCGCAGCGGCGTGCCGTAGAACGGCCGATGCTGGCGCGTGAGCAGCGGCACAGGCTTGGCAAGCAGCCAGGCCGGGCGCGGCAGATCCGCCGGCAGCGGCGAGGGCTTCGGCGCGTCGCGCATCGGCACCCATCGGGCGGCCGGCTCCGGACGGTAGTCGGCCATGGGAGCCGGGACGAGCACGTTCTCGGCGCCGAGCCGTGCGGTCAGCAGTTCGAGCAGCCGCGCGTGATCCTGCGGCGTACCGCCGGGGTCCGGAAACAGCGAGTCGCTCGGCGCGGCCGCTTCCTGCACGCTACGGGCGACCAGGCGCACCGCGATCACGGGCCCGGCGAGCTCGACGTGGCCGAGCCGTTCCTTGACGAGCCGCGTGAGGTGTTCCTCGAAGCGGGTCGGTGCACCTAACGCAATTTCGATCTCGGTCGGCGCGATCGCGTCCCGCCCGCGCTCGTGCTCGAGCAGCAGGGCAAACGCGGCGACGTCCAGATGCTTCGCCGTGAGCCAGCCGGTCAGCTGCAGGATCAACCGGCGCGCGACGAACAGCAGCGCCTCGACGTGCTCGACGCGATCCATCAGTTCGACGCGCGTGTCGAACGACGGCGGCATTTCGAGCCAGTCGTAGGCAGCCGGCGCGGCGCCGGTGACCTGGTCGAGCCAGTCGAGCAGATGCGTGCCGCAGCGCTTTTTCAGCCCTGCGCGCGGCAAGCGCTGCAGATCGGCCAGTGTTTCGCAGCCGAGATCCTCAAACCAGTTCGCGTAGCGCCGAGCGTCCGGCGCCACGACGAGCGGCACGCGCGCGAGTGCGCGGCGCAGCGATCGCGCGGACAGCGCGAGGCCCCCGCGCAGGCCGCGGGCAACCATCCACGCGGCCGGGCCCGACGACGCGACGGATATCGCCGCGGTAACGCCGAACGACGCGCCGACGTCGCGCACGCGCTGGCGCAGCGCACGGATGCCGTGGAAGAGGCGCAGGCTCGCGGTCACGTCGAGGACCACCACGGCTTCGTCGGCGTCGACGACGCTCGGTGTGAACTGGAGAAGTGCATAGGCAACGCCGAGCACGAGCTCGCGCTCGCGCGCGGCGTCGCGCTCGCGGATCTGCGCGTCCGGCGCGAGGGACAGCACGCCACCGCGGCGCATGCCGGCGACCACGCCGAGCGCACGCGCGGCGCGATCGAGCGCCACGACGCGGCCGCCGTCGAGCACGACGAGCCCGCGCCCATCGTCAGGCGACGGCGCCGGCGATCGCGGCCGGAACACTTCGAGGTTGAGGTGCGGCAGATGCACGCCGATCCAAACTTGCATGGCGGTTCAACAAAATCGGCGAGGGTGACAAGGGAACGAACAGCGGCGTATCACGTGCCGGCCCGCGGCGCTTCACGAACGTGACGTCGATGCCGTCGCGCTTGGGCGCCAGCGCGAGCCGCAAGGGTGCCGGCGACGCGTCGCGCGCGGCGGCCGCTGGGCGGAAGAGATAGAAAAGCGCCTGGCCACTCTGCGCAGCCAGATTCAGCCGCCGCAATGCGTCCGCACGGACGTGCTGCTGCCAAAGCAGCACGGCAGCGCACGTGCCGGCACGCAACGCCTGCTCAGCGGCCCACAGCGCGTCGGCCGTGCGCGGCGCCGGCAGCGTTACGAACCCGGACGGGTCGATGCCCCAGTACGCGAGCGCCAGCGGTTGCAGCGCATGCGGTGGCTGGATCAGCATGACCGGCTTGCCGGCCGCGCGCTCGAGCACCGGCGCCAGCAGCCGAAGCTCGCCGATCCCAGGCTGTGGCGCGAGCAATTCGATCAGCGCGCTGGCCGGCCAGCCGCCGCCGGGCAGTTCGGCCGACAGCTCGGGATGACCGGTGTCGACGCCGCGCGTGCTCGATCGGGGCAGGCTCGATGCCTTCCAGAGACTCGGATGTATCGCTTCCGGATGCGCGAGGGCGGGGTTCATGGGGTCAGTTTCTCAAGCACTGTATGTTTATACAGTATATGACAGAGATAACCGCGTCTCCAACCCCCTGCCGTTTACGCCGCCAGCTGGTGCTCGTAGTAGGGCCGCTCGCGATCGGCGAGTATCTCGCGCAGCTGCGCGCGCTGGGACGGGCCCGGAGCGAGCCAAGCGTCCACGTTCGACGACTTGATGGGGACGATGCACCTATCGTGGCCAGCTGCCGCCACTTCCGGCGGTGGGTCGTCGGTGATCGCCGCAAACGACCAGAGGTCGTCTGCGCCCGGGATCTCGGTGCGCGTCCACAAGCACGCCACCTGCATGTGTTGCGGCGGTGTTGGATCGAAGCGAAGCACGACGTTCTGGCCGTCCCGCTTCACGTTTTCGAAGAAAGCGTTGACGAGCACGAGGCCATGCGTGAAGCCGAAAACCTTCCGCCATGCGGTACTGAGCGAGTCCGCCCGCGCGTTATAAGTTGCAGGCTTCTGTTTTTCGTCCGCTTCGGTCCACCCTGGTATGCGGCATCGATACCGCATCGGTACGACCAGGCGCTTGCCTTCATGCTCGATCAGCACGGGTGCATACCAGCCGGGGAAGATCCGCGAATCGCGCTCCTGCAGGTCCTGCCGGCGGAGATCGTCGAGCCCGCGCGTCGCGGCAGTGATCTTGTCGGTCGCGATCCGGACGTCCTCGCTCGCCTTCTTCGTGATCTTCTCGGTCAGCTTCTTCTCAGCGGCCGCCAGCCGCGTCCGCTGCTCGAACAGTTCGGTCTCCAGCTTCTGTGTTCGCTGGTTTCGATACGCGGCGATCGCCGCAGTGATCTCGTCGTCAACACCAGCGAATGCGGCGTCGACCGCTTTCGGGATCTTGATGTCGGCCCCGGACGCGCGCGCGTTGAAGATGCTCCTGAACGTCTCGATGTCCATGTCGGCACCATAGCGCCGCACGTACTCGCGATAGTTGGCTTGGATCTTGGCGGAATAGCACATCTGTGTCTCCGGTGAGCACCAGCATCAACATACAGTACAGCAAGTTCTCGCATCGAGCGAAAAAGCGATGTGCCAACCGTCTCGATGGGATTGCGACAGCCGCCATGGACTCAACGACAACAGTTTCCGTTCCGGATTCGCTGATCACAGCAACAAGCGAGGATGTTGCATTCGGGAAGGCCGCTCATATGGATCCGATTCCTATCGGGAGCATGGACAGTGACAGTCGCATCGCGAGCCACGGTGTAGCGCTCGTCGGAGTCGCGTTCTACAGGAGCGTGAGGTCCGCCGTGGAGCCAATCTAGCAATCGCTTTTCGCAAGCTCCTTGACGATGCGAAGGAGCTTCGGGAGATGAAGGTCGATCTGAACGGCGACTACTGACCTTGCGGAGATGTCGCTGACTCTCCGGCGCGGAGAGCCGCTGTATCAGGAGGTGCTGCGCCGGGTTCGTAACCTGGCGGAGGTAAGCGTTGCGTCACTCGGAACGAAGGAGCGTGAGATAAGCTTCCACGCTACTCCCTTCGTAAAGAGGATGTGAAGAGTCGCTGTAATCGCCCGCTAGTCGCCCCGATGTGCGGGGGCGCAGGCGGGCTTATTTTTTCCAATCACGCAACCCAGAAGTTCGATAGGCACCGACTACTAGGGCGCGAGTTGCGCCGCCATTTCCTTGGCCAATCATAGGGGCGTTTAGTAACGTGCGAGATTGCTGGCGGCGCTCCTTGACCACTGACATAGCGCGCTTTGACTTGCATGCCCCCATGCTACTATCAGCTAGACGGTCCCTCTCGATCGTGCCGCTGGTAATGGCAAAGGCAGTGCCACGAGAGATGCACCACCACATTCCGTTAAACGCACACAACTCACGTAGCGCATAACGGTGAACCAGCCACTGTGTTTTGCCCGCGCTACGGACGGAGTTGATATGCGTATACCTCTGCTCCATGCCGACCTCGAGCATGGTTCCTATACGAAAGTCGCAAAGGCGCTTCGAAAGGCTTGGCCGCTCGGCGAGCTTTCTCTCATGCAGGCTCAGAATACGTTGGCAATCGTGCTGGGCTACAACAGCTTGCACCACGCGCAGAACGAGGCGACCACATCGTTCTCGATACCGGACGGATCGGTGAGTTTGAAGAGCATCTCGAAGGGGGTCGCGTGGCGCATGTTCGTTCGCTACGGCATCGAACTGCTGCTGGCTCGGCGACTTGTCGCAAGGCTACATCTCGACGAACTGGCGGTGGCCGGAATAAGTGTCGAGGCAAAGATGCGACGCACCTTCGAAGACGCCGCGAAGAAGGGCTATATCTACGACGAGGCATCGGATCTCCTGAACCACCGTGAACCCTGGCCGGACGAGACACCACGGCTGCTCGAGAAGGGCGTCCCGGCGTATAAGTGGGCGATCTTTCCTGATCGCCGGGTCTTTCTTTGGTCGAAACTTGTTGCGCAAATCGAAATGCTGCCAGAAGACTTCGCTAAGGATCTTCGGGAAGCACGCAGGTTGCCGATCGATTCAGATGTCGTTGAGTCGTTCATGATCGGTTCGCTTATGCCAGCGGCGTGCCAACCTTTAGCGGAGGCTTTGGCCAGTGGAGATCTGGCCGCATCGAATAATGGGCAGCAGCAATGGCAGGTAAAGTGGATCGTCACTCGGCAGGCCGAGGTGCTAGGTTGTTGCATCGTCGCCGAGAAGCTTGGCGGGATGATTCCGCGAGTATTCGATCCGGACGGGGCGGAGGCCTATGCGGCCCTTGGGAGTCTGCTGTGTGGTGACGTCGTGCCGCTTGTCGAGACTCGGAATGCGGGCGCTCTTGTGTCTGAACGCGTCTGTCTCATCGGACGCAATCGACTCGAGCAGTTGAAAGACGATAGAAATGGCGATCCGCTGGAGACGCAGTGGTTCTACGACCAGTGGCCTGCCACTATCAACCTGTATCGCAATGGGATGGGTTGGCTCCTAGCGGGCACGCGCGAATTCTCGGAGCGAGGTCAGCGGTATCTCGCGACGACGTCGTTTGACGCACGGGAACAGCAACGCTTGCTGCGCGAGGAGCCTCTATTCGAAACTTTCACATTGACCGCGGCGCTGATTGATCAGATCGGCACCGAGGAAGGCGTTCCTGCTCTGGGGAATCGCTGGCATGACGCGGTTGAGTTGATGCTCTCCACTCGGAAGGCTGAAGTCGAAGCGGTAGGAAGAACACAGGCGGGTACGGAAAGGCTGTTGGTAGCGGTACTGGACAACATTGATTCGTCGGCGCTCGACGCGTTTGTCGATCGTGCGATCAGCGATTGCTTGCCGTTGCGATACGACGGGGACACCGAAGATAACGAAGTCTTGGTCAGCGAGAGACGGCACACCGTGAGTCTCACCGAGCATCTCGGCATGGCAGTGATCAAAAATATGCCCGGCTTGAAACCCTACTCGGCGTTGTCGATCGGGTACGTATTGCTCATTGCCAATGGCGAGTATCCCGGAAGTCGGTATCAAGGGATGGTTGATGCACCGACCCAGACAGATTGGGCGGCCCAGTGTCGGTTGCTTGCGGCAATGCTGATTTACGAGCCATTGTCAGATCACCGGGTGTCGCCGCTGGCAATGTCGTGTGCAATTGCGCCAGTTCTCGGTTTGGGTAACGGCACATGGTCAAATGACGAGCTTTGCGTATGGTATCGAAGCGCCTGCGCAGTCGAGCGCCGGTTGAAAGACGCGCAAAAGCTGTTGAAGGCTGTCGACGATTGGCGCGCGACTGAGGTTCAGGTTGAGCACGTTCGCGCTCAGGGTGAATTTCTTCGGGCGGGCGACCCTATTCCAGTGACGAGACCGAAGTCTGCCGTCGAAGCCCTACGCGAGATGTACTCAATGGCGAGAAGCGCCGGCTTCGCAGTTTCCGTTGGGCAACAGGATTTGCCGAGTAAGAAAGAGGTGCTCCGCGAATTTGAAATGCCCCCTCGTGTCGACTGAAAAGGTTCTGTTCGTGGTGACCCAAACTGAAAGAATGCCCGCGGACATTCTGAAGCTGCAGGTCGCCTATCCGTCGACGGTCGGCCTGGCTATCCGAGCGGATGGATCCGCCGTCGCGAGCAATTCCTGCGCGACGTGCCGATGCGCGCTCGCTAGGGAAGTGCGGCGGCAAACGGTGGGGCATTGTCTCGGGTGTGACCAGATACTCCACGAAACCCTGCTTATGGATTGATCGACCTCTTCACGCTCCCTGAGAGGCAGATCTAAAGATCGCATAGAACGCTGCCGATAACTCAGGTGGGCCGAATCTGCGGGCCGAGTGACGGCCGATGGCCGATTCCCTGGCTCTCCCGCTGGGAATTAGCTGAAGATGCCCTGCGTTCATACAATGTGACAACGCGCTGATGTAGCTGCCACTAGCAATGATCCGTTTGACTCCGCTCGTTCGGCAGATAGCATGGCAGTTCACACTATGAGGATACTGTATGAGCGATGACGCTTTTTTTCTGTTTCTGATGTGCCGCGCGCTCGCGCGAAGCGACGCTGAAGTTCGAACCCACCGGGCGGTGTACGAGACGCATGCACGGAGACTAGCTGGACGCATTATTTCGGCGGGCATGGCGGTCCACTGACTGTCATTGCACGAGTTCGCTGTGAACATGCAAGCTGACCTGTAGCTGCCGACCGCGCGCAGGATAAAGACGCCCCGGGGTGACAACTACGGGGAGACGTAGCTACGGAGCGGCTCTACGGGAAGGAAGGGCGATCCCGGGATAGTCCGCGGAATGGGATGACCTTGAGGCGAAGGAGTTGAAATGTTGATTGGATTGCTCGTGTTCCTTGGGCTCGCACCCCAGGAAGCCGTTCAGAACCCTTGCTTTGGTCCAACATGGGCGCTATCTGAGAGCGTCGCGTTGGCTTGCGACTTCCATGATGCCACGGGGGCCTTCACGATACTTCACGAGCCTCGCTATATCGGCCGCAGAACGCACGCCGCTTTTTCTGCGCATCCTTTGTCATATGGACGTGGGGAGGCGATACTCGTCAGCGACAAGGCTGTGAGCGAAGCAGACGCACAGAAGGCCGCGTTGGAGATTGGCGCGAGTGGCGGGTGGGTAGATCAGGCTGGGGTAGCGCGTGGAGCTGGCGGCAGTTGGTCGGTCGACCTCAGTCACGTTGGGGTGACGGCGAAACCTGGGACACTGGTATTGCTATCGGGCGCCGCAGCGAAGTGAAGGTGTGACGGGGCCAGGTAGATCACCTCAATCCTGACCGACGGGTCGCCGGACATATTAGGCAATCGCTGGATCGATTCGGAGGTTGCGAGACGGTCATGCGCGGCGGCGATGGACTGAGTGATGGAGGGGCGCGCGACGTCGTCGGAGTCTGGCACGGCCACTACTGGGTAGAAGGGGCGACTTCGAGTGGCACCCCGTTCCTTGCCGACATTAGCGCTGACCAATTCGGTTGGCCGTCGGTCGTCGTGTTGCCATTGGCCGAGGCCAGGTCGCGATACGTTCCAGGGAATGACAAGCTATGCGGTCAGGCCGTTGAAGACGAGACCCGTCGAATGGTACAAGCGCTTGAGATATAACCAATGATCAACGAGGGTGCGATATGACATTTGGGGAAATCTGCCTTGCTCACCCTGAGCAACGTCGGGTGGCGCACGTGGCCGCCGGCGGTGGAGTCACGTTGTCGTTCGGACTGACGTTGGTCGACTGGCCATCGGATTGGCCGAAAGCAGGGATTGATCGCCAGTTCTTCGAGTCTCGTGGTTTTGAAATCTTGCGCGAGGAAGGTTGAGCGAGCTCGTAGCCAACGTCCAGTTCATGGCCAGAGAACTTGCAGCAATGACTGCAGCGCGGCTGTACCACGATCATAGAACACTAGCGGAGAGACCAAAGTTGAGGGGTATCCGGTTTACGCGGTTGATGAGGCGCAACATCATCCGGACGGGAAACAGCATTTTGCGGTTGATCCCGCATAAACGAACGGGAAAGTGACATGACGAGCGATATCAACATCTTCCGCGATCCACCGACTCAGGCGGAGATTGATGGAGCGTTACGCGCAGACAGCAGGCGTCTCACGACGGGCGAAAGGATTGCGCTTGGCCCTGGCGTGCTCGGTCTTGAAGTCCTAGTCGGTGCGGCCGTCGATGCGTTCAACGGCGAGTCGAATTTCATGACAGGCAAAAGTTCTCCGTGGGAAGTTGCACCGGGGGCCATTGATTGGAACTGGTCGAAGTCGATCTTTACGGAGAGCTACGCCAACAAAGTGCGTGCTATGAAGCGCGATCTGGTGCGCTGCGAGGTCGCTGCGCTGACACGCCAAATTAGCCTCGAAGAAAAGGCTGTGTCGGCCGTGAAGGACGCCGGGGCAATCGCAGGGAACATTGCCGAAACGATCATTTCCAATGTCGTCGGCAAGAAGTAAAGCCGAAGCTGTCAACACAAATGCGGCTGATCGGCAGTAGGCTCAATCAGCCCGAATCAACCGCGTAAACCGGATACCCAAGTTGAGCTCCATTCGTAAATTGGCGCCCCTGATGGCGAACAATTCAAGGCAAGCGGTGCCGTCTTTCAAAGGTTACGATTACCAGATTTGGCGGACCGTTCAGGCGTGGCTCCAGCTGAAGCCAAGCGAAGAGCTGTACGTTGAATGTGCTGAGGACTACGACGTTATTGGGCCGGACGTCGCAACAGTAGTCCAGGTTAAGAGTTCACCGAACAACATCACGCTCGGCTCGAAGGATACGCTAGCTGCGATCGCAAGTTTTTGGGACTTGTCGCAGCGAAACGAGGGCCGCCCACCGATCAAGATGGTCTTTCTAAGCCGCGGGAGCATCGGATGGGAAAGGGACCCCGCGTTTGGCCAGCAGAAAGGCCTGGAAGTCTGGCGAGCAGCTGCGGAAGGGAATTCCGCAGCGATCGATAAACTGCGGACCTACTTCCTCGGGCGCGACGAGGTTCCTTCTTGCCTTAAGGAGTTCTTACGCACTGGGAATTACACGAACCTGAGGCAGGCCTTGTTTTCGAGGATCGACTGGTGTCTCGATCAGCCAAGCTCGGAATCAATAGTCAAGTCGGTCCGAGAAATCGTACTGCGCATCATCTCCGAAAGAAGATGGGACCCTACTGTAGTAGACGCTGCGGTCAATGCGCTTTTTGCGCACTGCTATACCGCTGCGACAAAGTCCGAGATCGAACTTCGGAGGCTGACGGTCGTCGCGTTAGATCTCGTGCTGGCGAATGCGACGTATCGCAAATACCCGCCGATGCTCGAGCATCTGAGCAGTATGCAACTCGCACCAACGACCGCGACCGCTGCCGAAGTGCTGCGGAAGTTCCGTGAGACGTTGGGTGCAGGCATGGCACCCATGCGGACCGTACCTCACAGAGCAGGCCATAAGCCGAGGTCGCCGGCGTTCGCTCAGGCCGTTGAGTCATTGGTTGATGCTTTACACCAAGAAGTCTCGTCGGTTGCCACGGAGCAGTTTGACTATGCTCGCTTCCACGCGTTCTGGCGCCGGATGATAGTGGAAGTCGTCCAGAGGTGGAGGAAGTCATACGGAATCGAAATGACAGATCCAAGGGGCTGCATTTATCACGGTCATCTGCAGTTGGCGGCCCGCGATCCGATTTCTAATGCTCTCAGTGATCGAGCAATCGAGGTGCGAGCTAAGGTGATGGAAAGCATGACGTACACGCCAATCGACGGCGAGCGCATCACGCTGAATGTCACGTCGGAGCCGGACCGTATGAATAGTCTGAGGTGGAACCTAGATGTGCGCATCGACGGAGGAAGCTATACGACGACAAGCACTCTTCACAATCGCTTCTTCTGGTACCCATCGCACACAGATGAGTGGTACGAGCACGAGCAGTTCTTGAGCTACGCCCATATCGTGGACAAGTTGATATTGGGTTGGGAGCCAGTGGGCTATGTCAGCTTCAACGTCGGAGAGGGAGCCCCTACAAACCCGGTACACCCTGAGTTGATTCCTATCGTCTCTCATGTCACCACTGAGGAACTTTTATCGATCCAATCCCGTGTAGCAAAGATCCAAACGGCATACCGTGTCTCTGAGGCAGTGACCTTTCCGCTGGGTTTTTCGGACGAGTACTTTAACCCGGCCCTTAGTGAGGATGCGATCGAAAGAGCGATGCATACGCTGACAGCGAAGTTGCGGGCCGGTCCTGGCCCAGGGTTCGCGACCCGTATCCCTGTCGTCTCGCTGGGCGCCGGGAGAGGCATCTGGCTGACTGATCGAGGATGGTATTTGCAATTTGAGACCGGGCCTCAAATCTGGCCGCCCACCGCGGTCGCCGAATCGATTTGCTTTCCAGAGATTCGGACATAGCATGATCAGGCCTATCATAGTGGTCATCCACAAGACTGGGCAATCCGGCTGCGGTGCTCGCTTATCAATCGATTCGGCGCAACTATGAAGCTTTCCGAGAAGCAGAGAGAGGTCCTCCGGGACGCCAAGACTGGTGGGGGAAAGATTTTTCAGACAGCGGTGTCGACATCTACGAAGGGAAAGCACAGCCTGACCACCCTCGCTAGCCTGGTCAAGCGCGGGTTACTCGAGCGTGCTCCGGTCGGCGTGGTGTGGACCTTGACTGTCGCTGGCCGTGCTGCGATTGATGAAGACGCTATTGGCGCTACTTCGCCGAAACTGACAGCCGCTCAACTTCGTGTCATGCGATGGATGTCTCAGGGTTGGTCGGCTGAGCCAGGCGCGGGCTCAACAGTGATGATCAACGGCTCACGCATCTGCAACGTCGACACGATGCAGGCGCTCTATCGCGAAGGCTTTGTAACTCGCGACCGTCACGGTAGCTGGCGCGCGACAGGCGCGGGGCAAGCGCTCAAGGATCGGCTTGGAAAAGTGTAGTTCATTAAGAGCATTTCAATTTTCTCGATCGCCATCGCCTTTGCTCCGTCAGGCGCGTTGCACGTTGTCGATGCACAACTTCGGTCTGCGTAACCGGTACTTTGCACCGGCGATCACCGCTGGGCAGCGGGGCGACAATGATGTCGTCTTCGCCTAGCCGTTAGATCAGTCCCAATCGACTAGAATTTGATGCGCAGTGTGTACTGCTTGAATGACTGGAATTGTGAGGGAGGCCAAGATGTCTCAGATCAAGAACTTTGCGGTCCGTGCGACGTGCCGCAAGGTTTCAGAGGAAGCCGTTGAGGTTGAGAACGCTTGGAATCGATATGGGCGAGTTGCCGCGTTGATTGCTTGTATTGCTGGGGCGGTGTACTTGGCGCATGGTGATCATGAGGGCTGGGGGTGGTTGATCTTTTTGGCGCTTGTACTCGCCTAAGGTACATCGAACGATGTTGCCGACCATAATCCTCGGGCCCTATTCGAATAGGGAGCGTTTTCTTTACGCCAGACCTGGGAGGCCATGTATGGGAACTCAGAAAGTGGATCCTAGTGGGCACCAACTTACGATTGGTAGGGGTTATCCGTGCTGAGCGACGGCGAATACACTGCCACGTGTCGTGAGTTGACGATTGTTGGTGCCACAGCTCGAGGATATGGCATGGTCTATCCGAGTGCGACGATGACTGTCAAGGACGGATGGGCTACATTTTGGCGCGAGGGGACGGAGGTGTGGAACTGCAATGCGCGATTTGCTGAAGCACACTTCGACATTCGGCCGGCACAGGACGGGGCGCGAGATGCCGATGAGCTTTCCTAATTCACGTGAGCCGTTGGATAGATCGGGAGAGGAACTCGAGAACTTCATTGCCCAGGTCTATCGGGACCGCGACGCTGCGATTGCGGTGATCGACCGTGTTTCGACCCGGACCCGCTGCCGGATCTCGTGGGGCTATCACAAGCTGTTCCCTCTTTCGATGGCGACGCTCTTCTTTGTCGGTCCGGCCGAGTACAGGCGGCGGACCGACCGCTTTCAACGCTTCACCAGGCTCGCCTTGGAGTCACAAGCCCGATTGGGTAGGATCGCGCGCGCCCTGGACACCGAGCAAGTAGACCGTAGCATTGAAGGCAACGACAGATGACAGCACGAATGGACGTACGCGACCTGGTCAACGAGATTGCCAGACCGTTCTACCAGCAGGGGGCGAACTTTGTCCGTTGTGACTACGACGCGCGAACCGATCGAATGTCGGTGAGGCATGCAAGGGCTGAGACGGGTGATTTCGGAGCAGGTTTCTCCGTACCAGGAGAAGTAGCCGTACAAGGCTGTCGATACATGTACAACAATTTCGCGTGCGAGCGGATGTCGCATCCAGTTTTCCGCGAGACCGAGCGCCAAGTTGCTCGCCTCGGAGTTGACACGGACGGGGTACGGGTTGATCTCGAGTTTGTCTCACTTCCACGAGGAAGTGGATTCACGATACTACTCTTTGCGATTTCAGCTGCACCGATCCTGATGGCTGACCAAATCGCAATCGTCGAGCGGGAGGCGGCTCGTAGGTTGAGGGCAAGGGTGGTCGCTGACGGTATAGAGCAGGTCGTTCCGCTCGGCCAACTTGAGCGCGCAGTCCAGGAGATGTGCGGGGTCCCGGGGATCGGTAAGCGAGTCGCCTTTACTGTCGAATATTTCGAATCGGAAGAGTAACGCGTCCGCGTCTATATCTTCCACACACATCGATCAGGAAGTTATATGGGTCGCAATCTGGGACGCGTCGAGTTTGGCGATGGGGAGCCAGATCGGTTCTTTATCCATTGCAATACGGCGGGATGGTCGTTCTCTCCTCTGTTTACAGATCCGGCTGATGCCTGGCGGGTCTACGACGCAGACGAGGGTAGCGAGGCTTTGCACAGGGCCGTTCCAACGAGTAGCACGCTCATCCACGTGGTACGCAAGTCGCTTGCTCATGGCCGAAGCTTCGGGCCAGACGGCGCCGCTAACGGCGAGCCGCTGTTCGGACTGGCGACGATGGATCGTCTTCTCTATCCACTCAGCAGCGGATTCGAGGAACGTTCTCTGTGCCTCTTGATGGTAGGTGAAGTACTCCATGTCGCGAGTGACTCGGACATTGGATTTGGAGGCGTTTACGAGCACCCTCTCTGCGAGGAGAGCTGGACGTGGAACGCAGCTGATCAGCGTCTGTCGTTCGACCAGATGTTCGGACAAGCACTCGATCTTTGCCCTCGCTGTGCCGCTGCACTGCTTCCAACCTGCAGCTGAGTGGTTGGTGGTGTGGGGTGCTCATCGAAGAGACGTACAAGCCCTCTTGAATGGCGCTGCGTGCTCTCGTGGGAAGTCCGCGCCTCCCCGAGGCTCGGCATGGTTCTCTGTTCAGGAGCGTTGGTCAAATGCTCTATCCTGAGCATTTTCCTCGCGACAGCGAGGGCGCTCATAACTGCCGCTGTTGGCCTGGCGCCACCCGCGCAAGATAAGGGGCAAAGATGATGATGGCACTCCGTCAGTACCCGGCTGGAACGAAGATTCGTATCGGAACGCGGATTTTCCGCAGAGTTAGCACTGGCACTTTCTGGCGTGAGGAACATGACGTACCCGGAAACTGCGTGAGCCGCCCGTCTTGCAGTTTGGAGAACCTCGAGCAATCTAGCGGTATGACGCACGAAGTACTCACTGCCGCCGAAGCGAATTGATGGTGATAGTTCCCCAGGCCGGCATGCTTGCAAGCGCTGCGCTATCAACGGTTGTTCGATGCGGTTTGCTGTTCCAACGCCGTTTCGAGGAAGCCACGACGGGGCCGTCCTTCAAGGGAAGCGCGACCTCATCTGACGAAAGCTATTAGAATTGCGCGGCGCGCTCTGTCAGAAGGGGCGCCAAACCGGGATGTTGCATCGTTCAGGGTGAATCAGCCGAGTGCCACGGCCCATCACAAGTACTGCGCGGCGGTGCCCGCCAAATGCAGTCCAAACCTTAGCTTCATAATGACCAGCGTAGAACAAAATCCTGTCGTTGTCGTCGCGTGCCCGCGCGGCTCGACGCCTCACGCCTTGCCGCAACAGTCCGGGTACCGACCCGATATTGATGCGTTGCGTGCCCTGGCTGTTGTCAGCGTTGTCCTGTATCACGCGTTTCCGTCACTGCTTCCTGGTGGCTTTGTCGGCGTTGACATTTTCTTTGTAATTTCGGGGTATCTGATCACCTCGCATATTCTGCGCGAGCTGAGCGACTCGACGTTCTCGATTGGGACGTTCTATAGTCGACGAATCCGTCGAATTTTCCCAGCACTGTTGATCGTCCTTGTGGCCACGTACTTCATGGGCTGGCGCAATTTGCTTCCTGAGGAATTCAAGTCTTTGGGCAAGCACATCGCAGGTGGCTCACTGTCCGTATCAAATCTCGTGCTTTGGCGTGAAGCAGGTTACTTTGATGCGGCTGCTGATCAAAAGCCATTGCTGCATCTCTGGTCTCTCGGCGTTGAGGAGCAGTTCTATCTGTTCTGGCCGGTCATTTTGTGGGTCGTTGCACGACTGAGGCGGTCGCCATCCTGGGTGATCACAACACTCGGTGCGGCTTCCTTCCTCTCGTGCGTCATTGTCGTGCGCACCGACCCGACGTTCGCGTTCTACCTTCCCGTGACGCGTGCGTGGGAGCTCATGGCCGGCAGTATGCTCGCCTATCGGGAATTTAGTCGCCCGAGCGGGCAGGTACGCTACGCTGAACTTGGGGTCGTTGCAGGGGCCATCGCGCTTCTGCTCTCAATTGGTTTCCTGAATTCTCATGTCACGTTTCCGGGTTGGTGGGCACTGGGCCCTGTCGTGGGCGCGTACTTGGTCATCCGTGGCGGGCGTGACTCTGCTCTGATGCGCCGCGTCTGTACTCGGCCGGTCCTTGTCGTCGGGCTGATCAGCTACCCGTTGTACCTCTTCCACTGGCCGATTCTTTCGTTCCTGCGTCTGCTTTCGAGCGGCGTGCCGGCATGGACGCTTCGAGCAGCTGCAGTCGCCGTGGCCGTTCCACTCGCTTGGCTGACGTATCGCTTCATCGAGCTACCGATTAGGCGAGCGCGGCGGTCGAACCTCTATGCGATCTCCCTCCTGATCCTGGTCTTGGGTGCTGGGTTCGGCGGCTACAACGCATATGATCGGAACGGTATGGAGTTCCGTATGAACCGATTGGTGTCGCAGTTTGCAGACGGCATCCATTTCGATCTTGAGAAAGAATGGCGTCGTGGTGCTTGCTATCTCGAGGGTGCCGGTGAGACGTTTGCACCCCAGTGCGTGCCCGAAGGTCCCGAGCCGCTAATCTTTCTTTGGGGTGATTCGCGCGCGGCCGCGGTCTACCCTGGATTCAGGGATGAGCAAGTTAAGTATGGTGTTCGCGTAGCAGAGTTCAGTGCATCAGGTTGCCCGCCGCTGCTGGGTGGAGATAACCGGTGCGGGAGAATCAATGCGAACGCTCTTTCGGCCCTACGGAAAGCGGTGCCGCACACGTTGATCTTGACCGCCAACTGGTCACCGGACCGGCTCGCTGCCGTAAAAGATACTGTCGCGGCCGCACGAAGTGCCGGGGTAAAGCGCATCGTTTTGCTTGGCCAAGTCCCAACTTGGGAGAGCCCGCTTCCGAAGTTGTATTGGCTCTATTGGCGTGAATATCACGAGGAGCTGCCGGCGAGGACGCGGTTCGCGCTTGACCCGAAAGCGGCTGAATACGATCGACTTGGAGCGGCTACCGCTCAGCAGTTGGGTATCGAGTACGTCTCGGCATACAGCGCGATGTGCAACGCAGAAGGGTGTCTGACGCGCACTGGCGAGGGCCGTGGGATGATCGTGACCTTTGACGACTCGCACTTGACACCGTCGGGAGCGAGAGAAGTCCTGCGGGTAGCGGGGCGGAATCTCCTGCACTAGTGTTTAGGTCCTCCCGGGCGTTGTTGAGGCGCCCGGAGCACTCCAACGCGCAGGTGGTTTTGTATGTTGACAGTCCGTGAAGCTGCAGTCGCGCGGGGTCTGTAGTTGAGGCGAGTTGCGGCTTGCGGGGAATCTGGCAAGCTGACTGAATCAGACCCGGCGTGGATCCCCTGCTCGTCGCGCAGTTGTTTCGCGTTTCCACGGGCTAGATGCGCAGCGCGGAAGGCACTTCACCAGGCCAACTTTGGTCTCAGCCGCCAAAACCAACGTCACCCTTTGGTGGTTGGTCTAACTGTGCGACGTCACTAGGCATATCCACCTTGCCTGACCGTAGAGGCTGTTCACTGTATGGCATCGGCGGCTTGCCAGACAGTGGCGAGTTGATCATGACCGTGGGTCTTTGCCTGCGCCGCCAGGACAAGTGCTTTATGCAGCGCAGGTAGAATCGAGTTGTAGGCTGCCACGGCGCGCTCAAAGCCCTTGCATGGCCCCATGTCGGGTCTCACGTGGTCCGAACCAGTGGAGCCGGCACCAACGCACTGGGGACGCCGTTGTGCAATCTCTGCGTTCAGGGTCGCTTCCGCAGCTTTCTCGTCATTAATCGCACGCTCGATGGTGTCGTCCGTGATGGATATCTGGGCCTTGTCTACACCCATCTGGCCGACAATCACGTTCGCTTGCCCCTGCGCGACCGAATTGCCGGTCGACGCCAGTCGGCGGGCGCGATCGAGTTTTGCCTCTTCGGTAGCGATCGCTTGGTCGTAGTAAGCCTGCACTCTCGGCAATCGTTCGATGCGCTCCTGAGCCTTCGAAACAAACCGTTCAAGATTGGTCGATAGAGAGGTCACTCCGCGGTTGAGGTGCTCGACCGCTTGGCCCCGCTGTCTGGCGGCAATAACTGGTTCGCCAGCTCGACTTAGTTGCGCGACAGCCGAATCGAAATCGGCGGGCTTGCTTTTCGCGAAATGCTGGACTGCGGTCCGGTTACCGTCAGATAAGGTGAGTTCAATGCCACCGGAGGTTACGGTGCCGCTGAAGTTCTGGCCGATCGGAAGTGGCGTAGCCAAGAGTGTGAGGGTGATGCTGTCGCCATCGACTGAACCGGAAACGTTCGTGCTCCCGGATGAGAGGGTGCCGTCGTTCCCAAGGACGGTATGGCGCAACGTGCCGCTGAAGTGGTGATCTGGGGTTTCGGTGATCTGGAGGAGATCGGCTTCGGTCTTAGACGACAGGACGTATGCCCCTGAGATGGACCGGTCACCGCAGCCGGTGAGGAGGAGCGCGCATCCAGCAACGGCACCGCATTGCACCAGCGTACCGCGAAATCCCCGTCCCATTGCTTTCATTATTTACACCTGGTCGTCTTGTCTTTGGCGAACAGTATAGCGGTCGCAGTCGCGGATCGGTGTTTGCGGCTTGATGCGTAATTTGACTGACGCCCCGCTAATTCGATCACAAACAAATCCAATCGGTCATCGCGATTGTGTCGGAGCTTGCATGTGCGGTGGTGGCCATGGGCCAGGCGGAGACGCGAACCGATTGCGGAGCGTCGTATCGACTTGATCAGGGTGTACCTGCCGCGATGGCGAAGTTGGCATTTTGGTACGAAAATTCGAGTTCAAGATGACACTATGCATCGGATGGGGTCGGAGAGCGTGCGGCAGATATCCATGTAGTTTCAACAATCCCTCGTCTCGAATTGAGATCGAGAGGATCCGCCCTTTTCGACGGAAGTCACTTTCGCAACCAGCAAGGAACCGCGTTGTCCGTCGACCAGTTGAAGCGATTGCGCAAGGCGTTGGTGCCTTACGGACTGAAGCTACTCAGCGAGGAGTGGGAAGGATGGCACGCGCAGTATCGGATCCGGTGCCGGCGTGGACATGAGGTCAGTCGTTCTGGCGCGCATCTGCTGTATCACCTTGTCACCTGCCCGTCGTGTCGAGAAGACGAGGCGTTGCGAAAGCTCCGGGATTTCGCTCGTCAGGCGGGGGGGAAATGCATAACGAACCGATACGCAGGTAGGAAAGCGCGGTACCGATTCGTATGCCGCCACGGGCACGAGTTCGAGAAGTCGCCTGAAAGCCTAGAGAGGGGTTCCTGGTGCATCGTCTGCTCCCGCGCGGAGCGTGCACTGCGCATGGCCGATCCAGGCGGAATGAAGCGGCTTCACGCCGCGGCTCGCTCGCATCGTGGTGAGTGCTTGACGAAGTCGTACACCAAGCTCGGCGACCGCTACCGCTTTCGATGTGCGGCGGGGCATGTATGGTCAGCCGTAGGACAGGAGGTCGTCCGGGGCGCTTGGTGTCGGATCTGTTCGAATCAGAAGAAGGTGGAAGGGTATCGGCTCCATGATGGGTTGGCCCGTCTCCAGCGGTGCGCTAAGAAGCGAGGAGGCGTCTGCCTCTCTGAGGTCTACGAAGGCAGTAAGGCCCATTACCGTTTTCGATGTGAGGCGGGCCACGAGTTCGATATGTTGGGCGCCCGGACATTCCGTGGATCGTGGTGTGTCGAGTGCCAGCACGAATCGAAACGGTATGGCATGAGTCTCATGCATGAGGTGGCCAAGGCGCACGGCGGTCGGTGCCTTTCGGGTATCTATCGCAACGCGGCTACGCGACTCGAATGGGAGTGCGCGCGCGGTCATCGTTGGTGGGCGTATCCCGGAGCGATCGTCCGCGGTCATTGGTGCTCTGCGTGCGCGCACGACGCCGGGAAGCTCGGCATTGACCTTATGCGAGCGATCGCGAAGGAGCGAGGCGGGGAGTGCGTCTCGAAGACTTACGTCAACAGTTCAACCCGGTTGGAATGGGAATGCGCGCGCGGCCACCGCTGGTTCGCCACGCCGAACACGATCCGTCGTGGGCATTGGTGCGCGCGCTGCTACTTCATCAGCATTACGGCGACCGAGGAGACCAGGAGAAAGCGGCGACATGAAGCCGCCAGAACGTGAAACTTGACCCGCGGGCTCGGTCGCCCTGCGCATACTTTCGGGCGTCACATGGCTTCCGGCAAGTGTTCGCCAATGCGCTAAAATCCCGCTCGGACACGCAGTGACAGGGTGCTGCCGCGTGTCGAACGACAAAAATCGAGAGGGCTCATGTCAAAGGCTATTGCAGGCATTGCGATCGGGGTCGTTTTTCTCGTGATCGCGGCTATCATCGGTTGGTCTACCCGAGGTTTTTTGCAGACTGCGATCTCCGTTCCTGGCGAGGTGGTCAGCCTTAATGCCGGCGGGAGCCATCCACAGATCGAGTTCGTGACCAAAACGGGCGAGCGCGTGTCCTATCCGCAAGGCGGGATGATCTACGGCACCAAGGTCGGCGACAAGGTCACCGTCCTTTACCAGCCCGAGGCGCCGGCCCGCACCGCGACGATCGACCGGTTCGGCGCCGTATGGAACTGGACATTGATGGCGACGATATTCGGTCTTGGATTCATCCTCTTCGCGGCGATGAATCTGGCACCAAAAAAATAACAGCATCTGAGAGGATCGGCCGTGTCAATTCTGAGACCAAGCAACTGGAGCTACAAGACGGGTGCGACAGGCGGCGTCAGCATCGAGTTCGTCGTTGCGTCGGGCGGCACGATCGTTCTGGCCGACCCCGCTGGAACAGAAACCGATTTCTACTACGGCGGCGTAGGCGTCGGTATCGGTTTCGGCCTGCGTGTTCCGAAGATCAAGCTTCCGCGATTTTCCTTGCCGGAGCTCAAGATTCCCAAGATCGCCGGCCGCGAGGTCGGAGGCGCAGGGTCTGCAAAGTCATTCGACAGCGCGGGGCTCATCTATATGGCACCCGCGTTCAGTGGCACCGAGCTGACCAAGAGCGACTTTCAAGGCGCCACGGTCTACCTCGACGGTGGTGTGGGCATCGGTTATGGCAAGGCTGGTTCGGCAATGATCCTCGGGATCAATTCCGCGCAGCTTGCCCTCGGGCTGTCGAACCCAGCGATGACATGGCTCGCCGAGATAGCGATCGCGCATGCGCCTGCGATCTTGCTGATGGGCGGAACGACGGTTGGCTTGCAAGCGGGCGCTGGCGCCGGGATCCTGGTCGGTTATCTGCATTGACTAAATTACCGGGCGGGTCCCGGATCGGGCCGGGCAGCGATGCAATTCCTGCTCGGTTTGAGACGACCGGAAGATCAGCTGCACGTAACTGTTCGTCGGTGCATACGGGGCGAAAAACCGATCGAGCGTCCGAGCAAAGAGATGCAACGTGACGTCGCGCAACGCGCTTTCCTCAAGCGTTACGACGATTTCGATCCCCCTCACGAATGACGGAAACTGGCCGTCGAGCGACATCCACTTCATTGCGGATTGGTAATCCAGTCCGACGATCGCGTCGATGCTGCGTTGGGCGACGATGTTCGTGCGCGGAGCGTGCAAGCGCAAGAAGTCCTTGAACGCCTTCAGCCCGGTCTGGGTGAGATCGAAGGGGTGCAACGACAGACCCGCCACAACGCGCCACAACGCGCCGTGTCCGCGCGAATGCGAGCACGGCAGGGTCGGCTGCGTGAGCAATCGAATAGGGCAAGCCAACGCGGCGCCTTCATGAACGAGGTCGCTGTCCGGCGCGTTGATCGGTAGCCGCGAAGGTAGTTCTCCATTCGTGGCGAGGACGTCGACGTCAATTTGCGGGTGCGTTACTCGGGCGGTGTTACCTTCCAGCCCCACAAGCGACAGGAGAAGCGGCGCGCGCGCGTTGCTTGCCGCCGCATGCGGGTCCCTGAACGCAGTCCAGTAGGCAACTGCAGAGTCAGGTCTCCGACCATGGTTGAACGCGCGGTACGGCAGCACAGTTGTGCGTGAAACCGCAGCGGACGACGGCGTTCCCTTTTCGAGATCGGACTGCGTGCGATCACCCAGATGAACAGCGTCGATCGAGTACACGTCAAGCGGCGTACCGGTCTCCAGCGGCTCGGGCGTGACGGGGTACGCTCGATCGGTGGCTGTCACCTGGATGGGGATGGCGTCTCGCTTGAACAGATTGACGACAGGCGTGCAAAAGAGTTTGAACGGCGAGGCGTCGAGGTCGTGCAGTGCCTGGGCGACAGCCGATCCCATTGGTGTGTCGCGAATGGCGAGGTGAAGCGTCATTTGTCGCGCTTCCGGCGCGCGCGCGGCTCGGCGCATTCGCCCTAGGTCGATGTCGACGAAATCGAATTTCTCGGGGAACGCAAAAGACTCGATCAGGCTTTGGAATGCGTCCGACGTGCCGGTCGATTCTTTCGGCAACAGCTGTTCGTTCTCGCCGAACCCAACCGATTCGATCGGGATCTTCGATAATTTCGACCACCGGCCGCTTTGATCGATCTCGACAAACGCAGCGCCGGCACGCAGATGCATCGCGTCGGCAAGCGCGGCGACGCGGGCGCGGTCTCCCGCGAGGTGAATACGAACGGCAGCAGACGGGATCGCGTCATCGAACGTCTCGGTAGGCGTTGCGCTGGCGAATGAGATCGAAAGGACGGCAGAGATGTTGGCAGGCAGCCGGACAGCTGCCGGGACCATCGTGGCCGGGGCAAATCGTGCGGAGTGGATGCGCAGCGGCGCCAGGGTGACATCGTAGGTGGTTTGAAACCGGCACGGTGCGGCGTTCGCATCTAGCAAGGTACCGCGCTGCATCGTGAAGGGCGCTGTAAGCTGGCCGAACAGGTTGGTCGGATCGAACTGGGCGATCGCGCAGGCGGGCACGGCGCGCAGGTACTGCGGGTACAGAATTTCCAGTAGCGATTCGGTGAACTCCGGATAGAAGTCCTCGAGCTTCGCGTCGACACGGGCGGCCAGCAGGGCGAACGTCTGGATCATTCGGTCGACATGCAGATCGCCTCGGCCATTGGCAATGCCCAGTCGAGCGCCAATTTTCGGGTAGCGCCGGGCAAATTCGGCGACGCTGCGCAACAGCAGACCGACCTCGTATTCGTAATGGGGCAGCAGGTTATCCATTCACCTTCCGTGCAGTTCCGTCCCTATATTCAAGGTACAAGAAACGCAAAACTTGATCTTTCCCGGGGCAGGCAGTTTAAAATCCGTCGACGAATAATATCCTGCTGTTCCGATGCGGGGTTCCGAGGGCGCCATGCAACTGTCAGATATTCCAGGCTTTTTTGGGCTACAGAGCAATCGGTTATTCACCATTCAGACGCCAATGAAAGGGCGGTCTGATCTGGTGTTGGTCGATTTTCACGGGACCGAAGGTTTATCTCAAAATTTCGAGTTCCACGTTCGACTCGCTTCGCAAGATTCGAATATCGAGCTGAAAAAGCTGATCGGCCAGCCTGTGACGATTACGTTACAACTCACCGACGCGTTGGCGAGCTCGGAAGAGCGATATTTCCACGGGTACGTGGCAAACTTTTCGCACCTCGACCACGACGGCAGCTTCACGGTCTATAGCGCGACCATCGTGCCATGGCTCTGGATGCTTTCGCGCAGCCGCGACATTCGGATTTTTCAAGAAGAGAATACCGAAGCGATCCTTTCGAAGGTGTTTCGCGAGTACGGAAAGATCGCATCGTTCGAATTCAGGTTGTCGAAGGCGACGAAGAATCGGAGCTACTGTACGCAGTATCGTGAGACGGATCTCGAATTCGTCGAGCGGCTGATGCAGGAAGATGGGCTGTTTTTCTACTTCGAACACGCTAAGGACAACCACAAGCTCATCATCACTGACAACTCGATCGCCGCGAAACCGATCAGCGGCCGCAGTCCGGTCCTGCAGTACACGACGGGCGAGGCGCTCGACAACCTGGCGGTGATTACGTCGCTTCAGGCGAGCCGTCAACTCGAGTCCACCAACGTCGGTCTGAAGACCTTCGACTACAAGGTGCCGCACGCGCGCCGGTTTGTCTCCGGGGGCACGGAGGTCAACCAGGGCGAGGTTCCGTCGTACGAAGTCTACGACTACCTCGGGGAGCACGGCTTTCCCGACAGCGATCGCGGCGAGGCCTTGACCCGTTTCAGGACTCAGGCGCTTGCCGCCCATAGCAAGATCTTCATCGGGACAAGCACGAGCCGCCGGTTGTCGCCTTGCCAGTACTTCGAACTCGATGATCACTACGACCACAGCGACGCCAAACCGGAAGACCGGCAGTTTTTGTTGACAACTGTTACGCATAACGGAACGAACAACTATCAGGCCGGCGAGGGCTCAGCGACGTACCAGTGCAGCTTCACCTGCATCCGCAAGAAGATTCCGTATCGTCCGGCGTTCACCATCGAGCGGCCGTCGATTATCGGGCCGCAAACCGCCGTCGTCGTTGGCCCGGAGGGCGAGGAGATCTATACGGACAGTCTGGGCCGCGTGAAGGTCCAGTTCCACTGGGACCGCCTGGGCAAGCGCGATCAAGGCAGTTCGTGCTGGGTTCGCGTGGGGCAGCCTTGGGCCGCCAGTGGATTCGGGATGATTCAGATTCCGCGGATCGGTAACGAGGTGGTCGTAATTTTCCTCGATGGAAATCCGGACCGCCCCCTGATCATCTCAAGCGTTTACAACTCGGCAAACATGCCTCCCTGGGGTTTGCCGGCGAACGCGACCCAGAGTGGGATTCTCACGCGCTCAACCAAGACCGGCAACGTTAACACGGCCAACGCAATCCGGTTCGAGGACAAGAAGGGCGCGGAAGAGGTCTGGCTGCACGCCGAGAAGGATCAGCGAATCGAGGTTGAGCACGACGAGTCGCATTGGGTCGGCAACGATCGCACCAAAACGATCGATCGAGATGAGACGACGCAGGTCCATCGAAATCGCACCGAGACGGTGGACGGCGACGAGACGATTACGATCCACCAAAACAGAACTGAGCGGGTCGACCAGAACGAAACGATTTCGATCGGGGAAGACCGGCAAGAAACCGTAGGTGGAAGCGAGACCGTGACGATTCACGGCGCTAAAGCCGAAACAGTTTTTCTCGCGGCGGCCGAGACAATCGGGCTTGCAAAGGCGCTTACTGTCGGGGCGGGCTACCAGGTGACCGTTGGCGGCGCGATGAACACGACCGTCGGAGCGGCTCAGCTTGAACAAGTCGGGATGACCAAGCGCGTCGACGTCGGCCAAACCTTGACCTTGCACGCTGGCGACAAGATTGAACTCGTGGTTGGAAACTCGCGGATTGTCCTGACTTCAGACGCTATCTACCTAAGCTCGACGGACATCCACCTGACGGCTAGTCAGACGATCCGAGCTGACGCACCGCAGGACGTCCACTTGAACAGCGGGTCGGCTCAATCCGCACCATCACCGACTCCGGCGCCTGATGCCAGCGTTGACGGTGGTGAATGATGGCCGCGGTCGAGAATTACTCTGGTCTGCCGCATGCCTGGTTCCCGAAGGTTGGCGATAGTGGCCACACCTTCGATGTCCTCGTGGTACGTGGCACGTTCGATCTGGGCGCGAATGGCGTGGTTCCTACGCGCGCCGCTCGACAAGTCCCGGTCGTCGACGGCGACCTGTACGATGAGCCACGCGGGGCCGACCCGATGAGGGCAATGCTGATTCAGCCGGGAGACCGGGTGCTGCACAAGCCGCAAACTGATGTTTTCGTAATCGGCCATGCGCACGCGCCCGACGGGCGGCCGGCCGGGAGCTGGGCAGCCGGGATTCAGGTGGGTGATCGCGAAGTTTCTTTGCAACTGTCTGGGCCGCGACGATTCGTAAAGCGATTGCTGGGGTGGCGCCTGACGGACGCCACGGAGGTCACCGAGGTGCCGCTCAGTTTTGAGCGCGCGTTCGGTGGGGGGTACGCGATTACACTCGATCGATCCGACGCGATTGTACGGATCCACAAACCCGACAATCCCGTGGGGTGTGGATGGTTGCCGGACGCCAAGGCACTCGATGTGTTGCCCGCGGAAGAACGAAAGATCATGGCGGCTGCGGTTGCAGGTGTGCGGGAACTGCCGGCGCCACAAATCGAAGATCCCATGGCTCCGGTACGGTCGCCGTTTCAGCAGTCGCCGGCGTTCGGATCGGGACCGATCGCGCCGTGGTGGGCGCCGCGGGTGCACCGCCAAGGTACCCTCGACGACGACTGGTTCGCGACGCGATGCCCGGCGGTCCCAGACGACTTCGACTCCGCCTACTATCAGGTCGCTCCAGCTTCTCTCACGCTGTCGAAACACCTCCAAGGAGGCGAGCAACTTCGGCTTACGAACCTCTTGCCCGACAGTCGCTATGTCTCGCGGCTACCAGGCTGGACGGTCATGGCCGTCGCCGCCTACGCTGATGGCAGCAGCAATGTCGCATTCCCTGTCATCGATACCCTGAGCATCGATCTTGATAAGGGACGACTCTCCCTGGTTTGGCGCTGCTGCTTCGACCGCTTCAACCCTGTCCGGTCGCTTGTAATCGGTGCAACGGACCAACCGGTTGCGCGACCTCCTGCAGGCGAGCTCGTGGAGGATGTCGCATGAGCGAGCCGCTCCAGATCGAGGTGACCGGCGACGGCGCCGACGCATTCCGTGAACATTTCCAGATCGACAGTCTCGAGCAAGCCAAAAGCGCGCTCGCCCATGCGGATTCGCTTTGGAACGATCCGGGCCCCCCAGGCTCGCAGCCGAGAGACGTCTACGACTGGGCAGCCAAGGAAGTCGTGCATCGGTACGAAACCGGCCGCTACAAGCCAGGGACATTGCCTAAGGCGACGGCCGATGAATCAAGGTCAGGCAGTTCGCAGCACATTGCCAACGAGAGTGACTGGAAGGCCTTCTGCACCCAGCCGGACTTCTGCCGCGTAGGGAATCAGATTGTCGGGTTCGAGACGTTCGCGACGATCAACAACAAGCAGGTAGCCTCGCCGAACGTCAAAGCTCAGGGCAAGCCGGTCTATAGAGTGGGCGACACCCATCAGGGTGTCCAGGGCGATGCCGGACAAGGCGTTGTATCGCAAACGTCGGGTGGGAGCGGGTACGTCAAGATTCTTTCCGGTCAGAGCAACGTCAAGGTCAATGGACTCCCCGTCGCGCGCAACGGAAGCGCATGCCTCATCAATTGCAATGCGGAAGGCGTTGGCGGGACAACTGGCACGATCGAGACCGTCAACAAGTCAACACAATCGTCTGCAGACGATGTGCTGAACCCCGATGCGCCGCCCGGCCAACGGACCAGCGCGAAGCTTCAAGATCTTGAGCGCCAACGCGCCGCCTTGAACGACAAGTTGATCAACGTCGACGAGGCCGATAAGGTCGTCGATTTCGATAGCACGAACAAGACCCTGGACGGTTGGATCGGCGAAATCAAAGGCACGCCAGGTTCCTACGCGGATCAGGCCGCACAGGCTGGACGAGGCTTGCTTGGCTTTGGGAAAGACGCCGTCATGGGCATCGGCAACCTCGCTTACTCAAGCGCGAAGGGAGCTGTAGGATTGGCGCAGACCGTGATCACGCCGGCGGGCCGAGAGGCGGCGATACTGGATGCAAAGATCCTGGCCGAAAACATTCGAGTTGGGAACATCACGCCCGGGACCGTGGGCAACTCGGCGCTGAACATCGGCAAGGCAATCGTCAAGCCCGTGACGGACCCATGGAGCAAGGGGCAATATACCGAGTCTGTTACTCGTGGCTTGGCAGAGGTGGTGACGCTGCCTCTAGCGTCGACGAAGGTAGCGAAGCTAGCGAAACTGGGGGAGGCTAGTGATGCTTCGAAGGCGCTGAAGGCAGAGAAGGCGATAGAAGCTGAGAAGGCCGCGGAGGTCAAGAAGGTACCGCCGGAAGAAAGTCCGAGGGTGCCGGAGACTGAACCTGGCGTTCACGTGAAGCCTAAAGAGCGGCTGCCCGAGAAGAAGGTTCCGTGCTTCCATCCGTACGACAAAGCTGGATTCAAGAAGCTGTCTCCGGCGGAGCAACGGCAATATCTGCGAGAATATGCCAAGCAGCTGCGCGGCCAGCAGGATGCGATCAATAGCTTGACAGCCAATGAGTTTCAGGCCGCCCGGGACGCATACAAAGCGGTTGGTCGAAACCCGTTGGCCGACGCGATGCAAGAGGCCACGCGGAGTGAGTTTGTCGATCACGTCCGCGGAAGCATCTACGATTCACTAAGAAGCTCGGGTATGGGCGCGAAGGAGGCGATGAGCGCGGCGACCGAGCGTGCCAATACGGTTGCAAGCAAGCTTGCAGCGCTGCATGAGCCAGATATGGTTGCAGGTGGCTGGGCGCATCCAGATCCGACTCGCATGGGAAGTACGAGCGTCAACTCCTCTATTGGTGGGAGTTGGAACCAAGGCGATCGCCTCTCGACCATGGAGAGAGGGGCGAGCGATGCCATTTCGGGCGGCAAGGGTGACGCCTTGATGAACGTCAAGCTAGAGCCTTGTCGCGGAAAGGGAATGAGATGAGAGACGAAGATTTTGAGTTGTTTATCGAGAGCTTTGGGGAGGCCACGAGCCGGGTCGAGGTGCCTCGGTCCAGCTTTGAGAACTTCGAGAAGAAGTTGCCCGCACAACTCCTGAAGTACTGGTCGGAAGAAGGCTGGGCGAGCTACTCGGATGGTTTGTTCTCGATTGTGAATCCAGAGGAATACGAAGACGTCCTCGACATGTGGCTGGAAGACACAATCTTTGAAGAGGTCGACAGCTATCACGTCATCGCACGGACGGCGTTCGGGAAGCTGTACGCGTGGGGCGAGAAAACTGGGCCTAGCCTGACCGTGTCCTGTCCCACGCATTCTCTCATTGCTCTCGAGAAGGATCTCAAGGGGCAGCTCAAGAATCCGGACTTTCGTGTTCAAACGTTCTTTGGCGCCAAGACGCAGAATGAATGTGATTTCAAGGATGAGTCAAAGCAGCCGCTGTTCAAACGGGCTGTTGGCAAGCTTGGAAAGCTTGAGGCGAATGAGATGTATGGCTTCGAGCCAGCCTTGATCGCCGGTGGTCAAATGAATCTCGACCACCTCAAGAGAGTGAATCTGGACGTTCATTTGACCATTCTGCGGCAGCTCGCGCCGCCGAAGATCCCGTTCCTGAATACCCCAATCTGACGAGGCGCGACCGTTCGGGCGCTTTATGAACGGCCGAGGGAGGGGAGTGGGGGAGATGAGGGAGACGAAGACCGGCCCCCGATGTTCGAGCGCGCGCTAAAGAACCTCGGGCACGTAGAAACCGATGAGATGTATGCGTTCGAGCGAGCTTTGGTCGCTGGCGGGAAGATGGTTGTCGATCGTCTTGCGAAGGTCAGGTTGCACCAACATTTGACGATCTTGCGGCAACTCGCTGCGCCATCGTTCCCTGCGAGCATTTTTAGCGACATCAAGCAGATGAATGGGCCGAGGTAGCATCCGTGTTAGGCGCACAGATAAGTCGACGCGACGTGCCCTCTCAATCGCGAACTCGCTGTCCGGAACCGCCTACGTACCGATGGCACCCCAACGCCATTTGCACCACCTCGATCGGCACCGTCTCCTATCTCTACCTTACCTTTTCATTCTAGGGCTCGTGCGACGCAAAGATGGGACGATCCATGTTTGCCCACTCGGAATACCCTCACTGTCCCGCTTGCTTTGCCGGCGCAGCAGCCGCTTTCGAAGTCGCGGGCCATGCGGCCTTCGCTTCCTTTACCGCTTCGGCCAATACATCAGCCGTGGTTGACGTACCCGGTGGCTGACTCGTGACTTCGGCTCCGCAGTCATTTCGCAAGGTCACCGTTCCTTTCGCGGGTAGAGCGATGGCCTCTAAATAGTTCGGATCTGCGACCCGGAAGCTGCTCTGCAAAGTCCCGATGGATGGGCCAGAGGCGCTGGCCTGGGGAGCGATAGGAGCCATGGGCGGAATGACTACGCCTGTCTTTCCCCGCGCGGCTTTGGCGACTGGTGATGGGGCAGCTTCATGCGCCGATGCATGCACCGGCGCAGGCGCGGCGTTCGCCTTCAGCGCAACAACGATGTCCCGACAGGCTGAGTAGTACACGGATGGCTCGTCGGTGTTTAGGTGCGAAGCCTCGAAGTCGGTGGTTTTTATTGCATCGGACGGCGCGGGGTAGATGGTGAACGTGACCGTCCAATCCGCCTGATCCTTCGACGGCTTGAGGAGGGTGCATTTCCGTATGCGATCTGTGTCATCGCTACACATTACTCCATTTGCGGGGTCATTAGGTGGGGTCGCGGCCAGGTATGGGTCCATCGCGATATTGATTGGAAAGGCCGATGGACCGCCTCCACCTACCAACGGAACCACGGCAGCTGCGGCGCTCCCAAGTGCATCGATGATTTTGATTCGGTTGTCTTCCATGGACACGTCAGCCGTGTCCAGCAACTGCGTATTTGTTTTGTACTTGAAGCCGATGTCGGTTTTGACGCCCCAGATCTTGCTCGAGCCGTGGGCGGTGTAGAACGGGTCGGTTGGTACATCTACAAGCAGGGCTGACGCACTATACGCACCGGATTTCGGATCCTGCGCAATGCTGATCGAAGAGTGCGCAAAGCGAAACTTTTGCCAACCCTGCGGATTTTGCGGAGTTGGGGTTTGAGCGCCTGGCGCAGCCTTTTCAGAGGGTTGTAGCTTGGTGTACTGCACCGATGGACTGGCGCAGCCAAGAAGGAGGCAAGACAGTGTTGAAGTAAGCATTGCCCGAGAAGCTGTCATGACCGGCTCTCCTTTTCACTTCGTTATTTTTGGACTATCGTCTCTGATATTAGGCAAGAATTTCCGGAAGAACAACGTCGTATTCAAGCTGTCGGAACATTTTTCATGCCCTCGCTAACTTCGTTGCCGAGCACACCCCTCGAACTCACATACCAGGAACCGCTCGTCGGGGGCGGGGAACCGGCGCAGCCGTCGATAGTGCTGCAAGACTTCTCCATGCCGAAGCAACTGCAGGACGAATGGTGTTGGGCGGCCGTTTCTATTGCGCTTCGATCCTTCTACGGTCGTAACGGGAATGCGATGACGCAGTGCCAGTTGGCATGCAAGGTATTATGTAATCCGAATTGTTGCGATAGTTTGGCGGACTGCAATCAACCCGAAGACTTGCAAGTCGCTTTGGTTGCCGCAGGCGTCACCGCGCAGCTGTTTGCCGGACCGCTGAACGAGCAAGACATCACAAATCAGTTGCAGAACAATCGGGCCATCGGCGTTCGAATAGCTTGGAGCTCGTCGAATGCGCATTTTGTTTCGGTGTTTGGCATCTACGATACGCAGACCCAAGGTGTCTGGGTGGACGTCGGCGATCCGGACGTCGGAGGAGGAGTGGGTACAACGTCTCTTGATGCGCTTACGTCGAACTACCGTTCCGGTGGCGGCGTATGGACCCACACTTACCTGACTGCGTGAGGCTGACCTCGTGGACCTAAAGCTGCAACCAGCGCCCGAAGGCATTCAGGCCGCATTGGCGCGACAGTTATCACTCCTGGTTGCGCACTCGAAGCTGTGCGCGCAACATCTGAAAGGTAAGAAGCTTTTTGCCCAGGGGCCGCTACCGATCTATGTCGGCGACATCTCAGTCGCGGGCGCGGTCTCCAGGCCGCGGCGTGTCGGTTGGCGGTTCTTGATCAGCGACGACATTGAGCCTTTGGCGGTCGCCGATCTTGAGCAGCGATCGCGCACCGAGCTAGCGTTATCCAGTGTCGGATACAGGCACGCGGCGGTGCATCTGGAGCAAGTCTTATCGCGGTTGGAGCGTCTGCCTGGAGGATCGAGGGAGGTCCGGGTGTTCATGATTCCGAGGCTGCATCTTCATGCATTGTGGCTTGCCGGCCGAACTTCACTGTATGTCATTTCTGGTGGCGGCGACCAGGGCGCGGACGTCACGCTAGATCGAAAGGCGATGCAAGGATGGCTGGTGCAGCAGCATCACTCGATTCTCGGTCGGCGCAAGCTCACCAACTGATAGCGTGCGAGCGTGCTGACGTTGCCCAGCTTCGCGGGCAAGCTCGCCCGGAGGATGCTCACCGCCGCAAATTGTGTTGAACTGTTGGCTCGCACTCACCGGTGCGAGCCGCCCACAAGGCAAACGCGTTACGACGCGACGGTACTATGTTTCCTCGGCCTCCCGCAGGGTGACAATCGACCGCGGGATTGGCGCTACAGGACAGACCAGAAATACGCGAGGTGGCCAACCTTTTCGCCGTCCCTCACGCCGAACGGCGGCGGATGCATTTCGCCCACGGCTCTTTCGAAGACAAAGCCAACTGGGGTGTAGACCACGTCCTCGATTTGCGCTATCCGCACGCCGCCGGCGTGCTTCTTGGCGTCTTCATATCGCTGTCGAACCTTCTCAACAATATAGTCACGAACCTGTCGGCGATCGCGGAGATCAACGGGCCGCACTGTTGGCCCAGTGAACGTCAAGGGTTGCCCTTTTTCGGAGGCAGACTTCATCACTGCGTCTACCGCGGCTTCGAGATTCGAAGGATCGAATCCAATCACTGCAGCCATTCGTTCGGCGGCCGCAGTGTCGGTTTCAATCCATGCCGGGAATTGCTTCCCGAACTTCGCTTGAGCGGAATCGAACGTGTCGTCGTTCACGTACCCGAGCTGACTCAGCCGTTCACGGAGGCGGCGCAGATTCAGGGCGGGTAAAGGGTGATTTGTACCCGGCCGAACTAGCTCAGCTTTCAGGGCAGCGTGTGTTTGGAAGCCGAGCGCGAACGCGAGTCCTTCCGAGAGATGAGCTGATTTGACGGTCGGGAATTCGTTGAGCAGGGCGCGCTTCAACGTATCGACCGACGAGCGGTCAAGAAGAGGGGCAGACATACGGCGCTCCAAGACAATGCGATCGATGGTTCCCGATTACACATCGATCCGGAATGGAGTCCGTTCGAATTCACAAAGGTGGTTGTCTGCTTTAACCCGGGAACAGGTTCGGCCCAGACGCCAAGTCAGATCATATGAGACTGAGAGCGCGGATGCAAGATGGCCTGCGCGATCGCGCTATCCGCGGAATGCTGCCCCGGTCAGCTTGTGGAACCTTGCTGGCCCAATCGCGTCCGATAGTCGTCGAGCAGCAGTTGCTGAGCTTCGAGTCGTGCAACCAGCTCGATACGCTCGGTCGCGACTGCGCCGTGCGCTTTTCGAACCTCTGCGAGGTCCTCGGCCTGCTCACTCAGCCTCTGCCGAATTGCAGTGCATTCGGCCTCAACCCGTCCATAGTCGACTTTCACCTGCGTCAGTGCTTCCTGCTGTCGACCGGCGTGCTCCTGTGCCTCCCGCAGTAGCTTTGTCGCGGCAAGCGATTCCGAAACGAGCCGTCCGTTCTCCTTGTTCAGGTGGGTAATCTCGTTCTGCTTCACGATCGCCGTCTCCCGGACCTGGCGCAATTCGGCCTGCAGCTGCTGCACCTGCTGCTCGTGCCGGCGCGCTTCCTGATCGCGCTGCTCCCGCGCGGCTTCGCGGAAGTGTTCGAGGGCGTCACGGGCGTGCACCAGCTTCTCTTCGAGCGATTGGCGGAAGCCCTCGTGCTCGGCCGCGCGCTCAATCTGATCGCGCAACTGCTGGCCGAGCCGCTCGCACTCGAGGGCGCGCTGCTGCGCCTCGTCGCGTGTTTCAGCGTGGGCCGCCTGCTCGCGCGACAACGCGGCATTCGTCTCCGCGAGTTGCACACGCAGCCGGTCGAGTTCTGCGACCAGTTGCTCACGCTCAGCCAACGCCTGTTGGCGCTCGATTGCCGCCGCCGCCTCTTTCGCGTCGACGATTTTTTGTGCTTCAGCTTGGAGTTCAGCCGCGAGCTGACCGACAAGCGTGAGGATCGGGGCGGACAGCGATTCGGTGCGTGCGAGCCGCGCGCCTCCGACCTCGTCCTCTTCCTCGAGCTCCTGCAGATACCGGTGGATCGTAGATCTCGACCCGGTGTTGCCGAGCGCGACGCGGACCGCGTCGATCGACGCGTGCTGCCCTCCGGCGATCAGCGCGTCGCGGGCGCGTTTGACGTCGAGGCGGGTGATACCGGCGCGGGCCATGGGGTCTCCGACAATAGCGTACTGTGATACGTACCATGTATATACGTACCGGAAATGCCTGTCAACCGGCGGTCTGGTCTGCGTGAATTCATATGCGATAATAGTTTTTATCCAATGTGATCTACGGGAAGGCCGGCCGGCGAAGCGAAGGCGGTACAAAACGCGGGGCGGCCGCCTGATTTGGACGGGAGGTGGCCGTCGCGTGGGGGCCGTTTCAGGCGTACCGTGACAGCCCGCCGTACAGAATCCCCGCTGCCTAGCGATCTGAGCCCTGTTTTCTACGTGGACCTGCAACCATGTCTTCCATCGACCGCTACATCGAGGCCGCGACCCGCGACAACACCCGGCGCAGCTACCAGTCCGCGATCCGGCATTTCGAGGTGGAGTGGGGCGGACTGCTGCCGGCGACCGCCGATGCGGTCGCGCGGTATCTGGCCGATCACGCGGAGAAGCTTTCGGTCAATACGCTGCGTGCCCGGCTCGCGGCGTTGGCGCAGTGGCACCAGAGTCAGGGGTTCCCGGACCCCACCAAGGCGCCGCACGTGCGCAAGGTCCTCAAGGGCATCGCGATCGTTCATCCCGTCGACGAGAAGCGGGCCAAACCGCTGCAGCTCGCGCAGCTCGAGTTACTCACGGCCTGGCTCGACCGGCAGATTGAGCACGCCGAGCAGGTCGGCGATGGCCGCCTGTACCTGACGCATCTGCGCAACCGCTCGCTGGTGCTGCTCGGCTTCTGGCGGGCGTTCCGCTCCGACGAGATGAGCCGCCTTCGGGTCGAAGACGTGACTATCGAGCGCGGCCGCGGCATGACCTTGCATTTACCGCGCACGAAGGGCGATCGCGCACTGAAGGGGACCGAGTTCAAGGCCCCGGCGCTGCCGCGTCTGTGCCCAGTGAGTGCGTATGAGGCTTGGGTTGCGGCCGCGGCGCTCACCGAGGGCCCGGTGTTCCGACGCATCGATCGCTGGGGGCATCTGAGCGGTGAGGGGCTGCACGCCGGCAGCTTCGTGCCGCTGCTGCGTGGGCTGTTCGGTGCAGCCGGGGTGCCCGCTCCGGACAGCTACAGCAGTCATTCGTTGCGCCGGGGCTTCGCGAGCTGGGCCAACAGCGCTGATTGGGATCTCAAGTCTCTGATGGCATATGTCGGCTGGAAGGACGTGCGCTCTGCGATGCGCTACATCGACGCGGCCGATCCGTTTGCGCAACACCGCGTCGGGACGGCGCTTTCCGCGCCACCACGCGAAATCGAATGATCATCAGGGGCGTAACCCTGCAGGCACCGGCTCCAGCGGAACGAAGCGCTGTGCGCTGGGCGGTTGAAGATGATAAAGTTCGTTCGGCCGTTCGATCGGCATGTCACTAGGCGCCAGCCGCCACTCAAAAATTCTCCAAAGCTTCCCCCGTCAGCATGACAGGAGAGGTTTTTCCTCGCTCCTTTTCAGCCACCCGGTACGGGTACGAAGGAGACGTCATGAAAAGCAACATCAAGGAAGTAAAGCTGCCGGAAATTGTCTGGGAAGACGCTCGCGGTCGAGTTGTCGCATTTGTCAATGGAGTCGAGATCGGACATGTTGCCCGGCATGACTTCCGCCCGCGAGGCGCCTCGGACGCCTTCATGGTGTTTCTGGCGCATTCGGATGGTGCGGTGGGGAGGAAGTTCGCCGCAACGGACGATGTGGCGTCTGAAGATGCAGGCAAGGCTCGATTGCAGGAGATGGCATATGCCGCTCTTGCAAACGAGACGCCAAGCGACCTCCTCGGCGCAATGAAGGTGGATCAGCCGGCTGTGCGGCTTCGGTCGATGACGCGCGGTGACGGGAATGCGATTATGGTCCTCGTTGCCGAACGCATGGGCTTGAATCCGGCACTCGTGGCTGAGGCGACGCGCCAACTGGAAGGCGGCACTGTTCATCCCATGACTGGTGCGGCAATCGAGAAGGAAGCTGCAGCGATGAACGATCGTCTTCGAGTGGACGCAAAGCGGATCGCACAGGCGAACGCTTATGCGGACGATCTGAAGATGCTATACAGCTTTGCTGAGCGGAAACTACCGTCGAATAAGGCTGACACGGTTCGAGTCAACGTCCAAGAATTGTCGGGTGTTCGGCTTGATTGGGCAGTGGCCCGATGTGAGGGCTATTCCTTGACTACGGATGGCATTTCTCAGTTGGTAGAGAAGGACGGAAAGCTGATCATTTTGGGGCCGGTGACATATGGCCAAGGAATTCCTTGCGGATATAGCCCGAGCAATTATTGGGAGCAAGGTGGTCCGATCACCAAGCGGCACCGGATTAACGTGCACTACTGCCGTGACCTTCGGGATCGAAACGGCCTGTATATCCATGCGTCAATGGATACCCACTCGTTTCATGGTTACTGGCGGGGGACCACGATAAGCCCCTTGTCGCGGCGATGCGTTGCTACGTGGCCAGCAAGTTCAGCGAATCGATCGACGTTCCGACTAGCCTGACGGCTTGAGAAGGTACCTTTTTAAACTCGCGCGGGAAGCCATTTCCCGCGCGGGGATGGCTCTCGCAAGTTTTGGGAGAATCATCATGAATGCGGAAATGAATCAGAAAGTGACGTTCAAAGCGAAAGCTGACAATGCGGCGCCTAGCGGCTGGATGGCTCGCTTGATGGAGGCAGGTTATAAGGTGTCGTATCGTGCAGGGAAGTTTGGAGACACCAAGTTCCTTGTGAAGTCTGGCGGCGCGTTCGTGAACTTCACCACCAACTCAAAGAGAGCCCGCACAACGGTTCTCGAGCATGCGTCGGCCGAGCAACAGGATATCTTTGAAGCCATCGCCAAATCGGGCCTCGCCGTTGGTTCGGCCGACCCTTACGCGGAACAGGAGCGCTCGAATGATGATCCGCATGAGGGGACGCTGCCAAAACCTAAGGTAGTGATTCTCCCGGACGGCTACAACGGACACACGATGAAGTTCTTCGTTGATCCGGTTCAAGTGAACGGGAATGTGGTCAAACTTCGTTGCGCCGAACCGGGCAAGGAGTACATGACTGCTTGGCGCGATCGCGCCGCTGTGCAGGCTGCAGTTGCCGCGCAAGGCGGTAGTGCGCCGGAAGTCGCCCGTCGCGATGACGTGTTCGCACTTAGGAACGCGCTTCGGGATGTTCTCCTGACTAGCAAGGCGCCGAACAAAGCTGCCGAGGCGGCGCAAGAGAAAGCATACGCGGTGTATCTGGCGAGCTTTACGCCGGAAGAAAAAGAGTACGTTGTTTCGGCTGCTCGCTTGTGGCAAAGGGAGAAAGGTGAGACTGGCTTTTTTCAGGATGTCGAGCTCGACTCATTCGAAGCTGTTGTTCGAAATCTCGGTCGCAGTCTTGTTCACGATTTTGTTACGACCGCTCAAGCAAAAGCAGTCTCGCGAGCCGTCACTACCCCGGATGTACCAAACGGCGTGGATTGGACGGTCAGTATCGAAATCGACGTCACGGCGGATTCGGCGGAGCAGGCGGCCAAGTTCGCGCTCGACGATCTTCGTGATGTAACTCTGGAAGAGATCAACGTCAGCGTCACGAATCTCGAGAGCGGTCGAATCGAGGCCGTATCCGTTAAGAACGCTGCGAGTTAGCCGTCGTCGTTCGGCGTGTGATCCATCAAGTTGTAACCCGCTCGCCGTGCACAACCCCATGCGTTGGGGTGCGCGCTGGCGGGCGGTTTTTGTTGGTACGTCAGACTTGCGAGATTTCGAAATTTCGCAGGAGTCGGGTGGGGAATTGTCCACGGAGAAGGACCTATCCGTCATTTTGTGGGCGGGGCATATCATGAGGTGTAAAAGCCATGGATATGCCGATGAAGAAGAAAAGACAAACCGTAGCGCGTCAGGCAGCGGCCCGCGGGCCGCTGCCTGAGTTGCCCAAGGAACTGCTGGACCAACTGGTCAAGGGGCCGATGACGCCGACCGAGGTCCAGGATCTGATGCTGGCGTTCAACAAAGCGATCATCGAACGCGCAATGGGCGCCGAGATGAATCTGCATTTGGGCTACCCGTCCGGCCAGTCCAAGCCTACCGGGCAAGCCAACGAGCGCAACGGCGCCAGCGGCAAGACGGTCATCACCGATCGTGGCCCGGTTCGGGTCGAAGTCCCCCGCGATCGCGACGGCAGCTTCGAGCCGATTCTGATTCCCAAGCACGAGCGCCGCTTCACCGGCTTCGACGAACGCATCATCGCGATGTACGCCCGCGGCATGAGTGTGCGCGAGATTCAAGGGTTTCTGGCCGAGCACTACGGCACCGAAGTGTCGCCCGACTTCATCAGCTCGGTCACCGACGAGGTGATGGCCGAGGCGCTGAGCTGGCAGAACCGCCCGCTCGAGCCAATGTACCCGGTGGTGTTCTTCGATGCGCTGCGGGTCAAGATCCGCGACGACGGCGTGGTCAGCAACAAGGCCGTCTATCTGGCCTTGGGCATCCAGGCCGACGGCCAGCGCGACGTGCTGGGCCTCTGGATCGAGCAGACCGAGGGCGCCAAGTTCTGGCTCAAGGTGTTCAACGAACTCAAGACGCGCGGCTGCCAGGACATCCTGATCGCCGTGGTCGATGGCCTGAAGGGGCTGACCGAGGCCATCAGTGCAGCCTATCCGCGGACAACCGTTCAGACCTGCATCGTGCATCTGATCCGCAACAGCCTCGAGTACGCCAGCTACAAGGACCGTAAGGCGCTCGCCACAGCCCTGCGCCCGATCTACGCAGCCGCTAGCGAAGAGGCGGCAAGGCAGGCGTTACAGGACTTCGCCGACGGCCCGTGGGGCGAGAAATATCCGACCATCGTGCAATCGTGGCAGCGCGCCTGGGAGCACGTCA